>NZ_JBPQTP010000146.1:0-14400 GCF_051386395.1 Micromonospora sp. URMC 106 | reverse complement strand
CGCCCGACCCGGACGGGGAGCCCCTCGTCGACAACGTCACCCGGCTGCCGACGAACCTCAACGCCATCTACGAACTGGGCCGGCTCGACGAGCGGCTGAGCCAGGAGCGCGACCGCCGTTCCTGACGGGCGTGCCGCCCGTGCGCGCCATGCCGGCGTCCTCGCCATGCCGGCGTCCCCGCCCGCACCCGGCGTCCCGCCCGCACCCCGCGTCGGCGTCCCGCCCTGCACCCCGCGTGTTCCGGCGATGACGCTCTGACCAGCGGATCGGCCCTGTTGGAAACGTTTTCGTAACGGACCCTTGACCTCCTCGACGCGGGCGGCGCAAACTCCCGGAAACGTTTACAGGAATCAGGTGGAGGTGCCGGGCGTGGGTCGTAAACGTTTACAAGAGTCGGCCGACAGCCGACCCACCGTCCACACTGTCGCCGCCCGCGCCGGCGTCTCCATCGCCTCCGCCTCCCGCGTGCTCAACGGCGTCGGCGGGAGCGAGGAGACCATCCGCAGGGTCCGGGCCGCGGCGGCCGAGGTCGGGTACGTGCCCAACGCCATCGCCCGCTCCCTGCAGTCCCAGCGCACCGGACTGATCGCGCTCGCCGTCGAGGACATCGGCAACCCCGTCTACGTGTCGATGATGCGGGCCATCGAGGCGGTGGTGGCCGCGTCCGGACGGCAGCTGCTCGTGCACGCCACCGGCGGACGGATCGCCAACGAGACCGCCCTGCTGCGCCGGCTGGCCAACCGCTACGTCGACGGCATGATCCTCTCGCCGATCCGGGTCACCGACGACCACCTCGCCGCGCTCGTGCAGAGCCCGGTGCCGGTGGTGGTGGTCGGCCAGCTCGCCGCCGACGCGCCCGTCGACAACGTACGGACCGACTCCCGGCGGGGCGTCGCGCTGGCCGTGGACCACCTGGCGGGCAGCGGGCGGCGCCGCATCGGCTTCGTCAACGGCCCGCTGGACACCGTTCCCGGGGCGGCGCGCGACGCGGGCTTCCGTGCCGCGCTCGCCGAGCACGGCATCCCGCTCGACGAACGGCTGGTCGAGGTCGGCGACTTCCAGTACGCGGCCGGCCGCGCGGCGACCGAACGGCTGCTCGCCCGCGCCCGCCCGGACGCCCTGGTCTGCGCCAACGACCTGATCGCGGTCGGCGCGCTGCACGCGCTGCTGGCCGCCGGGCACCGGGTCCCCGAGGACGTGGCGGTGGTCGGCATGGACGACACCGAGCTGGCCCAGATGATGTTCCCCCAGCTGTCCAGCGTCTCGCTCGGCTCGGCCGAGCGCGGTCGCCGGGCGGCCGAACTGCTGCTGCAGCGGATCGACGACCCGGCCCTGCCGCCCCGCCGGGAGCAGGTCCTGCCCAGCCTCGCCGTCCGCGCCTCCAGCCGGGCGGCCGTGCCCACCCCCCGTCCGTCCACCGAAGAGGTGCCGTCATGACGACTGTGGCCGAGCGGCCGGACGTCGACCGGGCCGCGGCCCGGCGGCACACCCGGTCCCGCTCCGACCGGACCATGATCTACCTGCTGTTGCTCCCGTCGCTGCTGCCGATCCTGGTGCTGTCGGTCTTCCCCCTGGTACGCGGCATGTACCTCGGGTTCACCGACGCCCGGGCCGGACGCAACGTCGAGGTCACCTTCACCGGGTTGGCGAACTACCGCGAGCTGCTCGGCGACGAGCTGTTCTGGAACTCCTTCCAGGTCGGCCTGCTCTGGGCGTTCGGGGTGACCGTCCTGCAGTTCCTGCTGGCCCTCGGGCTCGCGCTGCTGCTCAACCAGCGGCTGCGCTTCCGGGGCGTCGCGCGGGTGCTGGCCGTGGTGCCGTGGGCGATGCCGCCGGTGGTGGTCGGCATCCTGTGGAAGCTGGTCTACCACCCGGACGCCGGCCTGCTGAACGAGTTCTTCCACCGCGTCGGCGCCGACGGCCTGCGGACCAACTGGCTCGGCGACTTCGGCACCGCCCTGCCCGCGGTGATCATCGTCGGGGTGTGGGCGGGCATGCCGCAGACCACCGTCGTGCTCCTCGCCGGCCTGCAGGGGGTGGGTCGCGAGCTGCACGAGGCGGCCGCGGTGGACGGCGCCAGCACGTGGCACCGGTTCCGGCACGTCACGCTGCCCGCGCTGGCCCCGGTGATCGTGGCGATCACCTCGCTCGACTTCATCTGGAACTTCAACTCGTTCGGCCTGGTCTACGTGCTGACCGCCGGCGGACCGGGCGGCAAGACCATGCTGCCGATGCTCTTCGCCTACGAGGAGGCGTTCCGCTACGGCAACTACGGCTACGCCGCCGCGCTCGGCAACGTGATGGTCGTGATCATCGTGGCGCTGCTGGCGGTCTATCTCCGTCGCCGGCTCAGGGAGGCGAACTAGTCATGGTCGGTGCGAGAAGTGACCTTGCGAGCCCCGCGGTCCTGATCGGAGGGCAGTGATGTTCGGAAAGCCGAGCCGCACCGGGCGGACGTTGCAGTACCTCGCGCTGGCCGGCTACCTGATCTTCCTCGGGTTCCCGCTGGTCTGGCTGGTCTCGACGGCCTTCAAGCCGCCGCGCGAGCTGGTCCAGCTGCACCCGACGCTGATCCCCGGCAACCCGACCGTGCAGAACTTCGTCCAGGCGTTCACCGAGCAGGAGCTGGGGCGGGCGGCACTGAACAGCCTCCAGGTCTCGCTCGCCTCGGCCGTGCTCACCGTGCTGGTCGCGCTGCCGGCGTCGTACGCCCTGGCCCGGTTCCGCTCGAAGCTCGGCACCGCGGCGCTGGGTTGGGTGCTGCTGTCCCAACTCTTCCCGTTCGTGCTGCTGATCATCCCGATCTTCCTGGTGCTGCGGCAGGTCGGGCTGGCCAACACGCACGCCGGGCTGGTGCTGATCTACGTGGTCTGGGCGCTGCCGTTCGCGCTGTGGATGCTGCAGGGCTTCGTCCGCAACATCCCCCGGGAGTTGGAGGAGGCCGCCTCCGTCGACGGCGCCAGCCGGGTGCAGATCCTGCGGCGGGTGGTCTTCCCGCTGCTCGCCCCCGGCCTGGTCGCCACCGCGCTGTTCTCGTTCATCTCGGCCTGGAACGAGTTCTTCTTCGCCCTCGTGCTGATCAAGACCCCGGAGCTGGCGACCCTGCCGGTCGCGCTGGCCCGCTTCGTGGGCATCGAGGGCACCGCCCGCCTGGGCCCCCTGGCGGCCGGTTCGCTGCTGGCCACCCTGCCCAGCCTGATCTTCTTCGCGTTCATGCAACGCCGGCTCTCGTCCGGGTCGCTCGCCGGCGCGGTCAAGGGCTGACACCGTCCCCCACCCACCACCAAGGAGGTACCCCCATGCTCCGTACCAGATTCCGTCGGCTCGCCGCGGCCGCGGCGGTCGCGGTCGTCGGCCTCGGCGCGCTCACCGCGTGCGGCGACGGCGGCGACGACGAGGCCGCGTCCGGCCCGGTCAAGCTGCGCTTCCTCAGCCTGGCCTGGCAGAAGGAGTCGCTGCAGGCCAACAAGGACCTGGTCGCCAAGTGGAACGCCGAGCACCCCGACATCCAGGTCGAGTACGTCCAGGGTGACTGGAACTCCGTCCACGACCAGTTGCTCACCTCGTTCGAGGGCGGCGACGCGGCCGACATCGTGCACTACGAGGCGTCCGCGATCGGCGAGTTCAGCAAGCAGGGCTACCTGGCCGACCTGTCCAAGCTCGTCTCCGACGACCTGAAGGGCCAGATCGACAAGGGCATCTGGGACACCGTCACCTACGACGGCAAGGTCACCGGCGTGCCGTTCCTACTGGAGTCGCAGGTCGTCATCGCCAACAAGAAGCTGCTCGACGCCGCCGGCATCGCGGTGCCGCCGGCCGACGGCGGCTGGACCTGGGACGAGTTCCAGGCCAACGCGCAGAAGCTGACCAAGCCGGGCCAGTACGGCGCGGCCTGGGCGCTGAAGTCGCCCACCAACCGGGTGCTGAACCTGGCGCTCAACTTCGACGGGAAGTTCTTCTACACCGACGGCGGCCGCACCGAGGTCAGGGTCGGCGACGCCGAGAAGGAGGTCCCGAAGCGCATCCACGACATGATCTACACCGCGAAGTCGGCCTCCCCGGAGGCGCTCGGGATGAGCGGCGCGGACACCCTGCCCGGCTTCTTCGGCGGCAAGTACGCGATGCTGCCCGGCTCGGTGTCGCTGCGCCAGCAGATGGTCGAGCAGGCGCCGGCCGGCTTCGAGTGGGTCACCCTGCCGCCGATCAAGGGGCTGTCCAGCAAGCAGGCCGCCAACCCGCAGACCCTGTCGGTCGCCGAGGACTCGAAGCACAAGAAGCAGGCGGCGCAGTTCATCGAGTTCTTCCTGAACCCGACCAACATGGCCGCCCTCGCCAAGGGTGACTGGCTGGTGCCGACCGGCAAGCAGGCCAACGAGGAACTGGTCAAGCTCACCGGCGGCAAGCAGGGCTGGGACGTCGCCGCGGACAGCGCCGCCGACCTGACCGTGGCGCCGTTCCAGCAGGCCCAGGGCTACCCGGAGTGGAAGACCAAGTACGCCACCCCGGCCCTCCAGCAGTACTTCGCCAACAAGATCACCCTCGACCAGCTCGGCACGCAGCTGGTCGACGGTGGCAAGCAGGTTCTGAGGTAACCATGTCTCTCTTGCTCGACACGTCGGTCGGATGCCTGGTCGGTGCCGCGGTGGGCGATGCCCTCGGCGGGGCCACCGAGACGGCGCTCCCGGAGCAGATCCGCGCCCGCTTCGGCGGCTGGGTCGAGGGCATCGTGCCCCCGTACCACGCCGACTGGGCCACCGCGCGGCCACTCGCGCCGTACCACAAGGGCGACGGGCACATCACCGACGACACGTTGATGACCCACGCGCTGGTGCGGGCGTACGCGGCCAAGCGCGACCACCTCGACGCGTACGACGTGGTGGACCTGCTCGTCCCCGACCTGATCGAGCGAGTGGTGTACATCCCGGACCTGGAGCGCGAGGGGGTGACCTTCCACCGGCTCGCGGCCGCCGAACGGTGGTTGGTCACCCGCCTGCACCACGCGCACGCCGACCCGCGCGAGGCGGGGGTCGGCAACATCGTCAACTGCGGCGCGGCCATGTACATGGCCCCGGTCGGCATCGTCAACGCGGGCGACCCGGCCGGGGCGTACGCCGAGGCGGTGGAGATCGCCGGGGCGCACCAGCACAGCTACGGTCGGGAGGCCGCGGCGGTCTTCGCGGCCGCGGTCGCCGCCGCCGCGACCCCCGGCGCGGGCGTCGAGGACGTGGTCACCGCGGCGCTCGACCTGGCCCGCGACGGCACCCGGGCGGCCATCGACGCCGTGGTGAAGGAGGCCCGCGGACACCACGACTGGCGCGCCGCCATCGGCCCGCTGCGCGGCGCGGTCGCCCCCTACGACACGGTGGGGGAGGAGTACCGCAGCCCGGGGCTGGGCGCCCGGCGGCCGAGCCGGCTGCACGCCATCGAGGAACTGCCGGTGGCGATCGGCATGCTGGTGGTGGCCGGCGGCGACTTCCGCGAGGCGGTGCTCGGCTCGGTCAACTACGGCCGGGACGCCGACTCCACCGCCACCATGGCGGGGGCGATCGCCGGGGCCCTCGGCGGTGCGGCGGCCGTGCCGGCGGAGTGGTCGGAGGCGGTCGCCACCGCCTCCCGTACCGACCTCGTCGCGCCCGCCCGCGCGCTCGCCGCGGTGGCCACGGAGGTCTTCGACCGCGACCGGGAGCGCTTCGCCCGCCGGGCCGAGCGCTTCGCCGGCCTCGCCGACGCCCCGGCGCGCGGCGCCGTCACGACCGACGGAGCGTCCGGCGCGGTGGCCGGGGAGTCGGCCCGGTGAGGATCACCTGGGTGCAGCCCGAGGACCTGCTGCCGCACGAGATCGCGGCCAGCCGGGACGAGGGGCGCGACGTCAGCGGGATCGCCGCGGCGTGGAGCGCGGCCGGCGGGGAGCTCACCCCGCCGGTCAGCGGGGCGTCGCCCACGCCCGCGACGCCGCGGATGCGGGCCCTCGCCACGCGCCTGCTCGACGAGGCCGACGCGCTGCCGGGCGCCGGCAGCCCCGACGAGCCCGAGGAGTTGGCCGACGTCCGCGCCACCTGGCCGGCGGACTGGTCGCTGCCCGCCGGCCCGGCCGCGTACGACCGGCTGCACGGCGCGTGGCTCGGCCGGGCGGCCGGCTGCCTGCTCGGCAAGCCGGTGGAGAAGATCCCCCGCCACGGGATCCGGGAGATCCTCGTCGCCACCGGCCGGTGGCCGCTGCGCGACTGGTTCACGGCCCGGGGACTGCCCGCCGACGTGGCGGCCCGCTGGCCGTGGAACCGGCGCAGCGTCCCGACCAGCCTGGCCGAGAACATCGACGGGATGCCCGAGGACGACGACCTGAACTTCGCGCTGCTGGCGCTGCGCGTGCTGGAGACGTACGGGCGGGACTTCACCAGCGCCGACGTGGCGCAGGCGTGGCTGGACTGGCTGCCCGGCGGGCGGGTCTTCACCGCCGAACGGGTGGCCTACCGCAACCTGCTGCTGGGGCTGGCCCCGCCGCACACCGCGCGGCGGCACAACCCGTTCCGCGAGTGGATCGGCGCGCAGATCCGCACCGACGTGTACGGCTGGGTCAACCCCGGCCGCCCCGACCGGGCCGCCGAGCTGGCCTGGCGTGACGCCACGGTCAGCCACGTCCGCGCCGGGGTGTACGGGGCGATCTGGGTGGCCGCGCTGGCCGCCGCCGCCACCGTGGCGGGCGACGTCGACGAGGTGCTCGACGCCGGCGAGGCGGTGCTGCCGCCGCGCAGCCGGTTCGCCGCCACCGTCCGGGAGGCGCGCGCCCTCGGCTCGGGTACCGACGACTGGGAGACGGTGGTGGACGAGCTGTACGCCCGGCACGGTCACCTGCACTGGGTGCACGTGCGCAACAACGCCGCCCTGGTCGCCGCCGCCCTCGCGTACGGGCGGGGCGAGCTGGAGCGGTCGATCTGCGCGGTCGTCAGCGGCGGCTGGGACACCGACTCGACCGGCGCGACCGTCGGCGCGGTGACCGGGGCGCTGACCGGCGCGTCCGGGCTGCCCGAGCGCTGGGTCGCCCCGCTGCGCGGCCGGCTCGCCAGCAGCATCGCCGGGTTCGACGGCATCGGCTTCGACGAGCTGGCCACCCGCACCCTCGCCCTCGCCGAGCCGACCGCCCCCGGCGTGTCCTCCGGCGTCGCCGCGACCCGGGGCGGGCCGGCGTGAGCGCGCGGGTGGTCGTGGTGGGCAGCGCCAACCTGGACCTGGTGGTCACCGCGCCGCAGCTGCCCCGCCCCGGCGAGACGGTGCTCGGCGAGGACTTCCGGACCGTGCCCGGCGGCAAGGGCGCCAACCAGGCCGTCGCCGCCGCCCGGGCGGGCGCGCGCTGCGCGTTCGTGGGCGCGGTCGGCGCCGACGAGTTCGGGCAGCGGTTGCGGGACAACCTGGTCGCCGCCGGGGTGGACGTCCGTGGCCTGCGTACCGTCCCCGGCCCCTCGGGCGTCGCCCTGATCGCGGTCGACCGGGCGGCGGAGAACTTCATCCTCGTCGCCCCCGGCGCCAACGCCGCGCTGACCGACCTGGACGCCGCCGACCTCGCGGCGATCGACGCGGCCGACGTGCTGCTGCTCCAGCTGGAGGTGCCGCTGCCGACCGTGGTGCGGGCCGCCGGCCGGGCGCGCGAGGCGGGCACCACAGTGGTGCTCAACGCCGCGCCGGCCGCACCGCTGCCGGCGGACCTGCTCGGCCTGGTCGACGTGCTGGTGGTCAACGAGCACGAGGCGGCCGTCGTCGCCGGGACGACCGCCGACGAGCCGGGCGTCCTGCTCGACGCGCTGCTGGAGCTGGTGCCCCGGGCGGTGCTGACGCTCGGCGCGCGGGGCGCCGCGTACGCCGACCGGCGCGGCCCGCGGTTGGCGATCCCCGCGCCGCGGATCGAGGCGGTGGACACCACCGCGGCCGGTGACGCGTTCACCGGCGCCCTCGCCGTCGGCTGGGCCGAACGCGGCGGCGCGCCCGACGCCGACGCCGACGCCGTCACCGCCGCCCTGCGCTGGGCCTGCGCGGCCGGCGCGGCGTGCGCGCAACGCCCCGGCGCGTCCACCGCGCTGCCCGACCGGGCCGCCATCGAGGCCCTGTACGCCGCGACCTACCGAGGTGTCCCGTGAGCTTCAACCCCTACGTGCCGCGCCCGATCGACCGGCCGATTGAGGTGCCGCTGGGCGGGCACGCGGACCTGACCGCGCTGGACGAGGCGAAGATCTTCGCGGCTCCGGGTGACCCGGCCGACTGGCCGGCCTGGCGCGAGCAGCTCACCCGCTGGCGCGCCGACGCCCGCGCCCGCCTCGGCTACACCGGCGCGCACTACGACGAGATCCCCGGCGACTGCTTCAGCGTCTGCCTGGCCTGGCTCTGGGACGAGACGCTCTACGACCACGAGCGCGGGGTGTTCACCGTCGACGCGTTCCTCGACGCGGCCGGCCGGCACTTCGGCGGCTTCGACGGCGTGGTGCTCTGGCACGCGTACCCGGTGATCGGGCTGGACGAGCGCAACCAGTTCGACTGGTACCGGGACGTGCCCGAGCTGCCCGAGGTGGTGCGCGCCTTCCAGGCCCGCGGGGTGCGGGTGTTCGTCGACTACAACCCGTGGGACACCGGCACCCGGCGCGAGAGCGGCACCGACGCGCAGGAGGTCGCGGCGTTGGCCGGCAAGCTCGGCGTCGACGGGGTCTTCCTGGACACCCTCAAGGAGGGCGCGGACGAGCTGCGCCGCGAGCTGGACGCCGTCCGCCCCGGCATAGTGCTGGAGGGGGAGAGCCGGGTGCCGCTCGCCCGGATCGCCGACCACGCGATGTCCTGGGCGCAGTGGTTCGCCGACTCGGAGGTGCCCGGCGTGCTGCGGGCGAAGTGGTTCGAGCGGCGGCACGTGCTGCACCACACCCGCCGCTGGCACCGCGACCACCTTGACGAGCTGCACTCCGCCTGGCTCAACGGCGTCGGGGTGCTGGTCTGGGAGAGCGTCTTCGGGGTCTGGGTCGGCTGGAACGACCGCGACCGGGCGGTGCTGCGGGCGATGCGCCGGGTGCAGGCCAGCCACGCCGCGTGGCTGCGCGCCGAGGACTGGGTCCCGCTCGCCGACCACCCCAGCGCCGGTCAGGTGTACGCGTCCCGCTGGACGCACGACGGCGAGCCGCTGTGGACGGTGGTCAACCGCGGCGGCGACCACGACGGGCCGTGGCTGGTCACCGAGCCGCGTCCCGGCCGGCGCTTCGTCGACCTGGTCACCGGCGCCGACCTGACCGCCACCGCGACCCCGGACGGCCGGGTGGCCGTGGGCGGCCCGCTGCCCGCCGGCGCGATCGCCGCGGTGCTCGCCACCGACGCCGCCGTGCCGGCGCACTCCGCCCCGACCGGCGACCCGTCCTTCCCGGCCCGCGCCGCGGTGCGGGCGCGCACCCCGTGGGCGCCGCGCGCCACGGTGCCCGAGGGCATGGTGGCCGTCGACGGCGGCCGGCGGGACCTGCTGGTGCGCTACCGGGTGCGGGAGACCGGCCTGTACGGGGAGACCCCGTACGTCGACGAGTGGAAGCCGCTGCCGCCGCGGCTGCACCACACCGGCACCCTGCGCCGCAGCGTGGCACTGGGCCGGTTCGCGATCGCCACCGGCGAGGTCACCCACGGCCAGTACGCCGAGTTCCTGCGCGCCACCGGCTACCGGCCGGTGCGCCCGGAGCGGTTCACCGCCGGGCAGGGACCGGCCGACGCGCCGGTCACCGGGGTCGACCTGGCCGACGCGCGGGCGTACGCGGCGTGGGCCGGGTTGCGGCTGCCCACCGAGGACGAGTGGCAGATGGCCGCCGAGGCGGGACTGCTGGCCCGCCGGGAGCCGCTGGTGTGGAACCTGACCGAGAGCGAGCACTCCGACGGGCGGACCCGCTTCGTCGTCGTCAAGGGCGGCGCCGCGTACCGGGCGGAGGGCTCCGACTGGTACTTCGACGGCGGCCCGCAGCCGCCGGAGGTGTCGGTGAAGCTGCTGCTGACCGGCGCCGGGCTGAGCCGCTCCGACCAGGTCGGCTTCCGCTGCGCCGCCGACCTTCCGACCGGACAGGAGTGAGCTGATGAGCAGACGCTGGCGGATCGGCGGCGGGGTGGCCGCCGTACTCCTCGCGCTCGGGTTGGCCGGCGCCGCGCCGGCCGCCGCCGAGCGGCTCGGCGCGGGCACGCTGACCACCGCCGCCGCGCCCTCGCCGGCGCTGGGCGGCGACATCGACTACACCGTCTACCTGCCGTCCGGCTACGATGCCGCCGGCGCCACCCGCTACCCGGTGCTGTACCTGCTGCACGGCCGGGGCGACACCATGGCGGCGTGGACCCGGGTGAAGGCGGACCTGGACCGGCTGATCGCCGACGGTGAGGTGCCCCCGGTGATCGCCGTGCTGCCCGACGCACCGTGGAGCAGCCGCGGCAACTGGTACGTCGACTCCGCGTACACCGGCGCGGACGACCCGGGCCGGCCGGTGGAGACCGTGCTCACCCGGGACCTGGTGGCGCACGTCGACGCCACCTACCGCACCGCGGCCCACCGGGGCGCCCGGCTGGTCGGCGGCTACTCGATGGGCGGCGCCGGCGCCCTGCGCTACGCCCTGGCCCACGCCGACCTCTTCGCCAACGCGCTGGTGCTCAGCCCGGCGGTGTACCGGCCGCTGCCGCCGGCCGACTCCTCGGCGCGCGAGTTCGGCGCCTTCGGCTCCGGCGAGCAGCGCTTCTCCGACGAGGTGTACCAGCGGTTGAACTACCCGGCGCTGCTGCCCGGCGTGGCGGCCGAGTCGCCGGTGCGGATGTACATCGCGGTCGGCGACGACGAGTGGGCCAACCCGAACCCGGCGGACGCGGCACACGACCTGGACTACGAGGCGGCCACCCTCTACAACACGGTGCGCCGCACCGACGGGGTGGCCGCCGAGTTCCGGGTGCTCGACGGGGGACACGACTGGGACGTCTGGCGACCGGCCTTCGTGGACGGCCTGCGGCGGCTGGCGCCCACGCTGAGCGTCACCCCGCCGGCCGGGCTGCCCGGGCCCGCGTACGGCAGCGCGGGCACCGACTGGGCCGGCGGCGTCGCCGCCCACCCGGACGGCGCCACCACCATCGGGTACGCGGCCTCCGGGCCGGTGGCCGGCCAGCCGTACGCGGGCGGGCTGGACGCCGTGGTGAGCCGACTGGACGCCACCGGCACCCGGTGGACGACCCAGTTCGGCAGCCCCGCCAACGACCGGCTCTACGGAGTGGTGCCGCTCGCCGACGGCGGCGTGGTCGCGGCCGGCTACACCCGTGGCGACCTCGACGGCCGGCACCCCGGCAGCCCCGCCGACGACGGGTTCGTGACCCGGCTGACCGCGACCGGGCAGCGGGCCTGGCTGACCCAGGCCGGCGACCCGGCCAGGGCGGACCGGTTCTACGCCGTCGCGGCCGCCCCGGACGGCGGCGCCTACGTCGCCGGCTACACCAGCGGTTCGTTCGACGGAACGTCCCCGGCCGGGGACAAGGACGCGGTGCTGGCCCGAATCGCCCCGGACGGGTCGGTCGCCTGGAGCCGGCAGTTCGGCGGCCCCGGCGAGGACAAGGCGTACGCGGTGGCCGTCGACGCCGGCGGCGTGTACGTCGCCGGTGGCACCTCGGCCGGCCTGCCCGGCACCACCGCGCTCGGCGGCACCGACGGTTGGCTGGCCCGCTTCGACGCGGCCGGCAACCGGGGCTGGACGACCTCGGTCGGCGGGGCGGGTGACGACCTGCTCGGCGGGGTCGCGGTCAGCTCCACCGGCACGGTGGTGGCCACCGGCTCGGTCGGCGGCGAGGCCACCGCGGGCGGCACCGACGTGCTGACCGTGGCGTACACGGCGGCGGGCCGGCAGCGCTGGCGGACGGTGACCGGCGGTCGGGGCGCCGACGGCGGCGCTGACGTGGTGGCCCTGCCCGGCGGGGCGGTGGCCGTGGTCGGCTTCACCGGCAGCAGCCTCGGGGTGCCGGTCGGGGGAGCGGACGCGCTGACGCTGCGCCTGGACTCCCGGGGCCGCCAGCTCGGCGTCGCCCAGTACGGCACCGCCCGCGACGACGCCGCGGACGCCTTCGGCGAGGAGAACGTCTACGCCACCCTCGGCGCGGACGGGCGGCTGCTGGTCAGCGGGCTCACCGCCGGGACGCTGCCGGGCGGGGCGCACGGCAACGGGGACGTCTTCCTCGCCACCATCGATGCGACGAAGGGGACGCCGTGACGACCGAAGCCGAACCGGCCCGGCCCGGCCCGCTCGACGGGGTGAAGGTGGTCGACCTGGCCACCCTCTTCGCCGGGCCGCTCGCCGCGGCGTTCCTCGGCGACTTCGGCGCCGACGTGGTCAAGGTGGAGCATCCGGCCAAGCCGGACCCGTCGCGCGGGCACGGCCCGGCGAAGGACGGCGTCGGGCTGTGGTGGAAGGTGCTCGGGCGCAACAAGCGCACGGTCACCCTGAACCTCTCCGACCCGCAGGGCGCCGAGCTGTTGCGCCGGCTGCTCGCCGACGCGGACGTGCTGGTGGAGAACTTCCGCCCCGGCACCCTGGAGCGGTGGGGGCTCGGCCCGGCCGAGCTGCACGCGGTCAACCCCCGGCTGGTGATCGCCCGCATCAGCGGCTTCGGCCAGGTCGGCCCGTACGCGCGGCGGCCGGGCTTCGGCACCCTCGCCGAGGCGATGAGCGGCTTCGCCGCCGCCACCGGGGAGCCGGACGGCCCGCCGACCCTGCCCCCGTTCGGGCTGGCCGACTCGGTGACCGCGCTCGCCGCCGCGTACGCGGTCATGCTGGCGCTGCGGGCCCGCGACCTCACCGGGGCCGGGCAGGTGGTCGACCTCGCCATCATCGAGCCGATCATGGCCATGCTGGGCCCGCAGATCACCTGGTACGACCAGCTCGGCTACGTCCAGCCCCGGCTGGGCAACCGGTCCAACAACAACGCGCCGCGCAACACGTACCGCTGCGCCGACGGGCGCTGGGTGGCGGTGTCGACCAGCGCGCAGAGCATCGCCGAGCGGGTACTGCGGCTGGTCGGCCGCCCGGAGCTGGTGGACGAACCGTGGTTCGCCAGCGGCAGCGGCCGAGCCGCGCACGCCGACGAACTGGACGCCGCCGTGGGCGCCTGGGTCGCCGAGCGCGACCGGGACGAGGTGGTGGCGGCGTTCGAGGCCGCCGAGGCGGCGGTCGCCCCCGTCTACGACGTGCGCGACATCCTCGCCGACCCGCAGTACGCCGCGCTCGGCACCGTCCGCACCGTTGCCGACGAGGAGCTGGGCGAGGTGCGGATGCAGAACGTGCCGTTCCGGCTCTCGGCGACGCCCGGGGACATCCGGCACGCCGGGCGCCGGCACGGCCAGGACACCGACGCGGTGCTGCGGTCCCTCGGCCTGGCCGACGCCGAGCTGGCGGCACTGCGCGAGAAGGGGGTGATTTGATTGCTGCTGACCTGGCTCTACGTGCCCGGCGATCGGCCGGACCGGTTCGCCAAGGCGGTCGCCTCGGGCGCCGACGCGGTGATCCTCGACCTGGAGGACGCGGTGCTCGCCGACCGCAAGGCGTACGCGCGGCAGGCGGTCGCCGAGTTCCTCGGGCAGCCGCACCCCGTGCCGGTCCAGGTCCGGGTCAACGAGCTGACCGGCCCGGACCTCGACGCCGACCTGGCCGCGGTGGCCGGCCGCCCCGGGCTGTCGGGGCTGCGGCTGCCGAAGGTGGAGTCGGCGGACGCCGTCGCCGCCGTCGCCGCCCGGGTGGACGCCCCGCTGCACCCGTTGATCGAGTCGGCCCTCGGCCTGGAGTCCGCGTACGCCATCGCCGCCGCCGACCCCGCGGTGGCCTCGATCGGTCTCGGCGAGGCCGACCTGCGCTCCGACCTCGGCGTCGACGACGACGCCGGCCTGGCCTGGGCCCGTGGCCGGGTCGTGGTCGCGGCCCGCGCGGCCGCCCTGCCCCCGCCCGCCATGTCGGTGTACGCGCACGTCGCCGACCTCGACGGCCTCGCCGCCTCGTGTGCCCTCGGCCGGCGGCTCGGCTTCCTCGGCCGGGCGGCCATCCACCCGCGCCAGCTTCCGGTGATCGCCGAGGCGTTCCGCCCGGCGGAGGGCGAGGTGGCCCGCGCGGAGGAACTGCTCGCCGCGGTGGCGGAGGCGCAGACCCGCAGCTCCGGCACGGTGGTGCTGCCGGACGGTCGGTTCGCCGACCGGGCCATGGTCGCCGCCGCCCGTCGCACCGTCGACCTCGCCGCCCGCTACGCGGCCTGACGCGGGTACGACGACAAGGGCCGGCCCCTTGTGGGGGCCGGCCCTTGTCGTGGGTTATGTGGGTCAGGCGGTGTAGCCGCGGGTGGCGATCCAGTCGGCGAGGTTGTCGACGCTCATCCGGTAGGAGGCCTGGGCGG
>NZ_JBPQTP010000145.1:0-14418 GCF_051386395.1 Micromonospora sp. URMC 106 | reverse complement strand
CGATCCTCGTGGTCAGGAACCGAGGAAAGGCGAAATGAGATGACGCGCAACCCCCTGATCCTGGCGTCGGTCGGCGGGGCGGGTCAGGGCCCCGGCGGGCCGAGTTCGAGGCGCACCTCGGCGCCGCCGGAGGGCGCCGCGTGCAGGGTGAGGCGGCCGCCGGCGGCCTGGGCGGCGCGGCGGGCGATGTCCAGGCCGAGCCCCGTCGAGCCGGCGGTGCTCGCACCACGGTCGACCGTGCCGGGTGGGATCCCCGGCCCCTCGTCCGCCACGGTCAGCACCGCCCGGCCGGCCTCGGCCGTCAGCCGGACGGCGAACGCGGTGCCGTCCGGGGTGTGCGCGAAGACGTTGCCGAGCAGGGCGTCCACCGCCGCCGCCAACTCGTCGGCGGGCACGCCCACCGGCAGCGGCCCCGGCGCCAGGTCGAGGGTGAGGTCACGTCCGGTGTCCTCGGCCAGCACCGACCAGAACGCCACCCGCTCGGCCACCACCGCCGCCGCGTCGGCGCTGGCCGCCCCCGCCGTCGACGCCCGCCACCGCGCCTGCCGGATCAGGCCGGTGACCGCCCGCTCCAGCCCGTCCACCGCCGCGGCCACCCGGGCCGCGTCCTCCGGGTCCCGCAGCGACTCGGCCTCCAGCCGCAGCGCGGTCAGCGGGGTGCGCAGACGGTGGGACAGGTCGGCGACCTCCTCCCGCTCCTGGACCAGCAGCACCTGGATCCGGTCGGCGAGGTGGTTGAGGGCGCCGGCCACCT
Organism: Micromonospora sp. URMC 106; assembly: GCF_051386395.1. Taxonomy (NCBI): domain Bacteria; kingdom Bacillati; phylum Actinomycetota; class Actinomycetes; order Micromonosporales; family Micromonosporaceae; genus Micromonospora; species Micromonospora sp. URMC 106. The sequence continues at coordinate 13,664 of NZ_JBPQTP010000145.1, read as the reverse complement.
CACGTAGCTCGGGCGGCCCGGCGGGCGTGACGCGGGCGTCCAGTTCGGCGTTGGCCAACCGGTGCGACACCGCGGAGAGCTCGCCGATGGGCCGGACCAGGGTGCGGGCGAGCCGGTCGGCGACGGCCAGCCCGATCAGCACCAGCAGCACGCCGAGCAGGACCAGCACCAGCCAGGACCGGCTCACCCCGGCGGTCAGCTCCTCGGGCGGGACCACCGTCCGGATCACCCCGGTGCCGTCCGGGCGGCCCTGCACCGCGATCACCACCTCCCGCCCCCGCCCCGACTCGGCGGTGAGGCTCTGCCCCCGGGCGGCCAGCGCCACCGCGGGCGTCCGCGGGGCCGGCGCGCCGAGCACGGTGCCGTCGGGCAGGAACACGCTGACCGGCCGGCCGGACTCGGCGGCCCGTTGCTCGACCGTCAGCCGGATCGTGGCGGTGTCGGCGGTCCCGACGACGGTGACGAGGCTCTGCGCGTCGGCCGTCGCCCGCACCGTGGCCCGGTCCTCGGCGACGGTACGCACCAGCAACGCCAGCGGCACCAGGAAGGCGACCAGGGTGAGTACGCTGACCGCGGCGACCAGCAGCGCCATCCGCGCCCTCATCCGGGGCTCCCGGGCATGTCCAGCCGGACCCCGACGCCCCGCACCGTGTGCAGGTAACGGGGTGCCTGCGCGCTCTCCCCGAGCTTGCGGCGCAGCCACGACAGGTGCACGTCCACGGTCTTGTCGGCGCCGCCGTACGGGATCTGCCACACCTCGGCGAGCAGCTCCCGCTTCGTGACCACCTGGCCGGGGCGGCCGGCGAGATGGTGCAGCAGGTCGAACTCGCGCGGGGTCAGCTCGACGGGCTCGCCGTCGAGGGTGACCTGCCGCGACCTCGGGTCGACCCGCAGCCCGCCGACCACCAGCGCCGGGTCCTCCGGGGCGGCCCCCGCCCCGCGCCGGAGCACCGCCCGGATCCGCGCGTCGAGCTGCGCCGCCGTGAACGGCTTCACCACGTAGTCGTCGGCCCCGGCGTCGAGCACCCGGACGATCTCGGTCTCGTCGTCGCGGGCGGTGGCCACGATCACCGGCACGACGCTGACCGCGCGCAACATGCGCAGCAGCTCCCGGCCGTCCAGGTCGGGCAGTCCCAGGTCCAGCACGACGAGGTCGGGCCGGTCGTCGAGCGCGTCGCGCAGGCCGGCCATCGCCGTCGAGGCGGCCGCCACCGCGTGCCCCCGCTCGCGCAGCGCCCGCAACAACGGCGTACGGATCGTCAGGTCGTCCTCGATGAGCAGCAGGCGGGCCACAGGTGGCAGGCTAACCGCCGCGGGACGTGCCGGCCCCGGCCTTAACCGTCCCTTAGCCTCGTCCAGGGCTCGACCCAACCCGGGATCGGGGACACTCGGTGAATGCGCCGCCGTTCGTTCCTCGCCGTCGCCGGATGGCTGGTCACCGCCGCCGTCGCCACCCTGATCGGGGTGGCCGCGATCCGGTGGGTCGGGGAGAGCATCGCCGGCACCCCCGGCGGGGTGCTCAGCCAGGAGGAGGTCGAGCGCGCCCTGGCGGCGCCGGCGCCGACCACTGCCGGCGGGGCGTCGACGTCACCGACCGGCTCCGCCCCGCACGGCGAGCGCAGGGTCTTCGCCACGGACGGGGGCACCGCGGTGGCCGAGTGCGGGCCCGACGGGGTGTGGCTGGTCTCGTGGGTGCCGGCGCAGGGCTACCGGGTCTCCGACGTCGACCGGGGGCCGGACGACGACGTGGAGGTCGCGTTCACCGGCCCGGCCGGGAAGTTCGAGCTGAAGGTCCGCTGCGTCGGCCGGGAGCCCGTGGCGGTTGAGGACGACGACTGAGCCCGCCACCCCCGGTGCGCCCGCGGCGACGACCGACTGCTCCACCGTGGTCGGCCGTGGACGTGCCGGTGGTACGGGCGGACCTGGCGGTGCCGGCCTCATCGGGCCCGGACACGAGCGCACGGCGCCGCTCGACCTCTCGGGATCGGAACGTCGCCGCGCTCTGGCCGTCTCCCACCACCGCAGCCGTCCGGCGGTACGTCAGCGGGGACCTGGCTCGACCGGCGCTGTGCGCCCGTCCCTGTGTCGATCCCCGCTCACGGAGGCGGTAAACCTCCGGGCAGTGGGGAATTCCACCATCTGCGCGTCCCGGCGTGGCGTGGCGCCACAGCGGGTATGTGGGCCGACATGGAGCATTACACGATCGCGACTGTCGCCGAGAAGAGCCCGGATTTCCGGCGGGTGCTGTGGACCGGCGAACACAGCCAGCTGGTGATCATGACGATCCCGCCGGGTGGCGAGATCGGCGAGGAGGTCCACGAGGGCATCGACCAGATCCTCACCTTCGTCAGCGGCACCGGCGAGGCCCGGGTTGCGGGGGAGAAGCGCGAGGTCGTCCAGGGCGACCTCGTGGTCGTGCCGGCCGGAACGAAGCACAACTTCGTCAACACCGGTCCGAACCCGCTGGTGCTCTACACCGTCTACGGCCCGCCCGAGCACGCCGACCAGGCGGTGCACCGCACCAAGGAGGAAGCCGACGCGGCGGAGGCGGCGGGCGAGGACGAGCCACCCACCTCCTGACGGGGCCGCCGACGGCCCCGTCTGGGGCGGGGGGAACGGGGTACCCGCAGCGGGTGGACCAGCCGGCGATCTCCGACTACGGATTCCTCTCCGACTGCCGCTCGGGCGCCCTGGTCGGCCGGGACGGCTCGGTCGACTGGTGGTGCCCGGACCGGTTCGACACCCCGTCGGTCTTCGGCCGGCTGCTCGACCCGACGGCCGGGCACTGGCGGCTGGCGCCCATCGCCGCCGGGCTGCCCGGGCACCGGACGGAGCGGGCGTACCTCGCCGACACCCTGGTGCTGCGCACCGTGCACCACACCCCGGAGGGGAGCGTCGCCGTCACCGACGCGCTCGCCGCCGAACTCGGCGCCCGGGGCCACGAGCTGGGGATGAACTCGCCGGCGGTGCTGCTGCGGGTCGTCGAGGGGCTGACCGGGCGGGTGCGGATGTCGCTGGACTTCCGCCCCCGCCCGGAGTACGGCCTGCTCACCCCGTACCTGCACGAGCAGCCCGACGGTGGGGTGCTCGCCGCGGCCGGCCCGGTGGTGCTGGCCCTGCACTCCGGCGGGGCCCCGCTGCCGGTGGACCGGGACCGGGTCCGGCAGGACTTCGAGGTCGCCGCCGGGCAGGTGGTCGGCTTCGACGCGGCGTACGGGCGGGCGTACGGGGCGGCGCCGGCCCGGCTGGACCCGGTGACCGCGCTCGCCGAGACGGTGCAGGCGTGGCGGGCGTACCGCGAGTCGCACCACTACGACGGCCGCTACGCCGACCAGGTCCGGCACAGCGCGACCGTGCTCACCGGGCTCACGTACGCCCGCAGCGGCGCGGTCGCCGCGGCCCCGACCACGTCGCTGCCGGAGCGGATCGGCGGCGACCGCAACTACGACTACCGCTACTCGTGGCTGCGCGACTTCGCGATGACCATGCGCGCCCTGTGGGTGGCCGCCTGCCCGTCCGAGGCGTCCCGCCTGTTCGCCTGGGCGGCCCGTTCGATCGGCCGGGTCGGCCCGGATCCCGTGCCGGTGCTCTTCGGCCTGGAGGGCGAGCGGGACGTCTCCGAGTACGAGTGCGCGCACCTGCGCGGCTACGCCGACAGCCTCCCGGTCCGGATCGGCAACGACGCCTGGCGGCAGCGCCAGCTCGACGTGCCGGGCGAGGTGATCTCGGCGGTCTGGCGGCTGCGTGACTACCTCGGCGAGACGTTCGACGAGGAGCTGCGCGAGATGGTGCTCGGCCTGACCGAGCAGGTGGCCGCCACCTGGCACCTGCCCGACCGGGGCATCTGGGAGACCCGGGACGCCGACCGGCACTACCTGTCGTCGAAGGTGCTCTGCTGGGCGGCGATGGACCGGGCGGTGACGCTCGCGCCCCGGCTCGGCGGTCGGGGCGACCCGCGGCGCTGGGCGGCGATCCGCGACGAGATCCGGGCCGCCGTGCTGCGCGAGGGCTGGAACGAGCGGGTCGGCGCGTACACGGGGGCGTTCGGCTCGCCGGAGCTGGACGCCTCCGCGCTGCTGCTGCCGCTGGTGCACTTCCTGCCGGCGAGCGACCCCCGCATGCGCGCCACCATCGAGGCGGTCGAGCGCGGGCTGGGCAGCGCCAACGGCCTCGTCCGGCGGTGGGACACCGACCCGGCGGGCTTCCTGCTCTGCTCGTTCTGGCTGGTGGAGTGCCTGGTGCTGGCCGGCGAGCGGGACCGGGCCGAGGCGCTCTTCGAGCGGCTGCTCGGGCACGCCAACGACGTCGGCCTGCTCAGCGAGCAGATCGACCCACGCACCGGCGCGCAGCTCGGCAACACCCCGCAGGCGCTCTCGCACATCGGCCTGATCAGCGCCGCCTGGCGCCTCACCGACCCCGGCACCGACTGACCGCGGGGGCGCGGAAGGGCCCTCGCCGGTCGGGGACTCGTGCGGGAGGCCCTTTCCCTGTCATCCTCGGGCCGGCAGCACCGGCACGTCGGCGACGTCCACGGTCTCCGGATACTTCACCCCGGCCCCGGTGTTGAGCACCACCACCCGCTCGCCGGCCCGGATCCAGCCGCCGGCGCGCAGGTGCCGGGCGGCGGTCAGGCAGGCGGCCCCCTCCGGGCAGAGCAGCAGTCCCTCCCGGGCGGCGAAGTCCCGCAGGTCGGCCAGGATCTCGGCGTCGTCGACCGCGATCGCGGTGCCGGCGCTGGCCCGCAGCGCGTCGAGGATCAGCTCGTCGCCGAGCGGGGCGGGCACGGTGATGCCGAACGCCACGGTGTGCGCGTCGGCCCAGGGCCGCGCCCGCTCCTCACCGGCGGCGAAGGCGCGGACGATCGGCGCGCAGCCGGTCGACTGCACCGCGACCAGGCGGGGCAGCTTGTCCTCGATCCAGCCCAGCTCCCGCAGTTCGTGCAGCGCCTTGTGGATGCCGATCAGGCCGACCCCGCCCCCGGTGGGATAGATGATGACGTCCGGGACCTGCCAGCCGAGCTGCTCGACGATCTCGTACCCCATGGTCTTCTTGCCCTCGAGCCGGTACGGCTCGCGCAACGTGCCGGCGTCGAAGACCGCCCCGCCGGATTCGGCGACCAGCTTCGCGACGTGCCGGCCGGCGTCGCTGATCAGCCCGTCGACCAGGCGCAGGTCGGCTCCGGCGGCCACGCACTCCCGCCGGCAGATGGTCGGCGCGGACAGCGGCATCACGATCGTCGCCCCCAGCCCGGCCCGCGCGGCGTACGTCGCCCAGGCCGCGCCCGCGTTGCCGTTGGTCGGCATGGCGATGCGCTGCACGCCCAGCTCGCGGGCCCGGCTGACGCCGACCGCCGCGCCGCGCGCCTTGAACGAGCCGGTCGGCGTCAGCCCCTCGTCCTTGACCATCAGGTCCGAGATGCCGATCTCGGCGCCGTAGGCGGGGGCGCGCAGCAGCGGCGTCCAGCCCTCGCCCAACGTGGTCTCGTGCCGCGGGTCGGCCACCGGCAGCAGCTCCCGGTAGCGCCACAGGTCGGCCGGGCGCAGCGGGAACCGCTCCGGGGTGAGCACCTTCGCCACCGCCGCCAGGTCGTAGCGGGCCAGCAGCGGCGAGCCGCAGTCGCAGAGGTTGGCCAGCCGGCCGGCGTCGTGCTCCCGCCCGCAGCGCGGGCACTCCAGGTGGGTCAGGTACACGCTGCTCCTCGCCGTCTCAGCTCGGGTCCCGGCTGGCGTCGATGCTCAGCCAGCGCCGGCTGCGCCGGCCGGGCTCGTAGGCCGAGTCCAGCCGCTTCGCCACCACGCCGGGCAGCCCCTGCTCCCGCCCGGCCCGCAGGGCCTCCGGGCCGGCGCCGGGGAACCAGGGCGGAGTTTGCCAGTGCGGGCCGGCGAGCGCCAGACCGTCGAGCAGCTCCCGGCGCTGCGCGTACGGCAGGTCGGTGCTGGTCACGCCCTCCAGCCAGAGCAGGTCGAAGATCAGGAACTGCGCGTCCGGGGTCCGCCGCCCGCCGCGCACCGGACGCACCCTGCCGGCCGTGTCGATGCGGACCAGGACGCCGTCCAGCACGGCCTCCGTCGGGGCCAGCTCCTCGGCCATCTCGCGCAGCCAGGGGTACGCCCCGGAGATGTCCTCGTCGTCCTCCGAGAGCAGCCGCAGCCGTCCCCCCGAGACGTACGCGACCGCGCGCACCCCGTCCCAGCGCAGCTCGTAGCCCCACTCCGCCTGGTCCCTCGGCAGCTTCGCCGCCCGCGTGGGGCGCATCGGGCGGACCAGCTCCGGCATGCTGGTCCAGCCCTCCGGCGGCGGGTCGGTGCGCCGGACCATCCAGTCCCGGCCGCCCTTCCCGCCGGTGGCGAAGAGGACGTACCGCCCGGCGGTGCGCTCCCCGTCGAGGACCACGATCACCTCGTCGTCGCGCCACTTCTCCACGCGGTACGTGCCCCGGTCGTGGATGGTCATCCGCCCGCCGCCGTACTCGCCGGCCGGGATCTCGCCGTGGAAGTCCAGGTATTCCATCGGGTGGTCCTCGGTGTGCACGGCGAGGTGGTTGCGCCCGGTGTCGCGGGGCAGCCCGCGCGGCACCGCCCAGGAGGCCAGCACGCCCTCGTGCTCCAACCGCAGGTCCCAGTGCAGGCTACGGGCGTGGTGCTGCTGGATGACGAAGCGGGCGGTGCCGTCGGCGGGCCGCTTCCGTCGCGGGGGGCGCTTCGGCACCGGCTCCGGGGTGCGTGCCGCGTCCCGTTTGCGCCGGTACTCCTCCAGCGGGTCAGCCACCCCCGTATTCTCCGGCACACCGCGCCCGCCCGCCGGCCTGCGGTGCGTCAGGCCGCCCGCGCGCCGCCCGTCACCTCCGGTGCTCCCGGCCCGCCGGCCCCCGGTGCTGTCGGCCCGCCGGCCGCCGGGCACCGGGTTGTCCGGATCGGCGGAGCATGTCGGGGACCAGCACGGGTAGACCCGTCGGCATGGACCACGAGGAGCAGCCCACGGTCACGCTCCCGGGCGAGGTGCGGATGCCCCTGCTCGGCTTCGGCACGTGGCAGGCCACTGGCCAGGCCGGGTACGACGCCGTGCTCGCCGCGCTCGACGCGGGTTACCGGCACGTCGACACCGCCACCATGTACGGCAACGAGGAGGAGGTGGGCCGGGCCGTCCGCGAGAGCGGGTTGCGCCGTGAGGACGTCTTCCTCACCACGAAGCTGCCGCCGGACCGGGTCGGCCGCGAGCGGGAGACCATCGAGGCGAGCCTGACCGCGCTCGGCACCGACCACGTCGACCTGTGGTTGGTCCACTGGCCGCCGTCGAACCCGGCCGACGGCATCCCGGTGTGGCGGGAGCTGCTCGCCGCCCGCGACGAGGGGCTCGTGCGGGCGGTCGGGGTGAGCAACTACAGCACCGCCCAGATCGACGAGCTCATCCAGGCGACGGAGGAGAACCCGGCGGTGAACCAGATCCGGTGGAGCCCGTCGCTGTACGACCGGCAGCGGCACCGGGAGCACCGGGACCGGGGCGTGGTGCTGGAGGGGTACAGCCCGTTCAAGACCAGCGACCTCGCCGACCCGGTGCTGACCCGCATCGCCGCCGCGCACGACGTCTCCCCGGCCCAGGTGGTGCTCCGCTGGCACGTCGACCACGAGATCGTGGTGATCCCCAAGTCGGTGACGCCGGACCGGATCCGCGCCAACGCCGACATCTTCCACTTCTCGCTCACCGCCGAGGAGATGCGCGACATCGACGCCCTCGGCAACCCCTGACTGACCCCTCCCGCGACCCCCGGTCGCGGCGGTGCCGGGCCCCGAACCGGGCCACCGCTGCCAAATTCCTTCAGTCCGAATAGGGGCGATGAAGGGTATCGACATAGATGCTCGTGACGATATAGCGTGCGCGTCACCAGTTCATCGATCAGTCGGAACCCCTCCGCCCTCGCTGAAGGAGCCCCATGAACGCGTCACGACCCGCCCGCCTGCGCCGCCGCAGGCTGCTGGGCATGTCGGCGCTGATGGCCACCGCCGTGGCCGTCGCCGCCAAGCCCGCCGCGGCCAGCGCCGCGCCGATCGCCGCGCCGAAGGCAGAGTGCCTCGCCGACCTGCTCGGGGAGTCCTGATGGCCACGATTCCCTGGCTGGTGGACGTCCTGCGGGGGGCGGGCGTCCAGGTCGTCACCCACGGCGACTGGCTCAACCGGATGCGCCCGGGCTCGTTCGACCCGATCGGCGTGCTCTGGCACCACACCGCCGCCACGTCCAGCGCCACGAACCCGCACCCGGCCCTGAACGTCTGCATCAACGGCCGCTCCGACCTGCCCGGCCCGCTCTGCCAGGCCCTCGTCGACTACCACGGCGTCTTCCACGTCATCTCCGCCGGCCGCTGCAACCACGCGGGCACCAGCGGCGGCAGCGGACCGATCCCGGCGGGGGACGGCAACACGCTGATGATCGGCTGGGAGATCGACTACAACGGGGTCAGCCAGGAGATGACGGCGGCGCAGTACAACGCGTCGATCGCCGCCACCGCGGCCGTGCTCAAGCGGCTGGGCCGGGACGCCAGCTACGCCCGGGGGCACCGCGAGACCAGCACCACCGGCAAGATCGACCCGTCCTTCATCGACCTGAACAAGATGCGCTCCGACGTCGCCGCGAAGATGGCGGGCGGCACCGCCTGGACCTCCACCGTGGACAACTCCACCGCCGGCCGGTTCACCGCGAGCGCCAACTGGGGCACCTCGACGTACTCGACCCAGCGATTCGGCGCCGACTACCGGTTCGCGGATCCGGTGGCCGCCAGCGACGCCGCCTGGTACAAGTTCAACGTCCCGGCGACCGCGAACTACCAGGTGGACGCCTGGTGGCCGGCCAACGCCGGCTACAACGCCGCGACGCCGTACATCGTGTCCACCACGACCGGCAACCGGACCATCGTCGTCGACCAGCGGGTTACCGGCGGGCAGTGGCGCACGCTGGGCACCTTCACGCTGCCGGCGGGCGACGCCAACCGGGTCGCCGTCAGCCGGTGGAGCTCCGCCGCCGGCCTGATCATCGCCGACGCCGTCCGCCTCACCCGGGTCTGACCGCCGGTCCGATCCGCACGACGTCCGCCAGGCTCGGGGTGGCCTGGCGGACGTCGCGCGTCCGGACTGCTGATTCCTCTGTTCAGGCGCGGGAGCAGGCGACCCCGTTGAGGGTGAAGCTGGTCGGCGAGGCGTACGCCCCGCTCAGCGTCCCCTGGTACCCGAAGCTGGCCGTGCCGCCCGGCGCGAGCGAGCCGTTCCAGCTCAGGTTCCGGGCGGTCACCGCCGACCCGCTCTGGTTCACCGTGGCGTTCCACGCGCTGGTCACCTGCTGCCCGGCGGGCAGGTTGTAGGCGAGCGTCCAGCCGTTGATCGCGCTCGACCCGGTGTTGGTGATCTGGACGTCGGCGGTGAAGCCGTTGCTCCACGAGTTCGGCGTGTACTTCACCGCGCACCCGCTGCCACCCGGCGGCGGCGTGCTCGGCGGGGGAGTGGTCGGCGGCGGCGTGGTGGGCGGCGGGGTGGTCGGGTTGCCGCCGCCGTTGACCGCGGCGGAGAACGAGGTCACCGCCAGTCCGGCGCCGCCCTGCCAGGGCTCGAAGCCGGCCTGGATGCTGGTCAGGTACCAGCTGCTGGTGATCGCGCCGCGGTTCTTCACGTCGTTGATGAAGTCGAGCACGCTGAAGCTCAGGCTGCTGATCGGCGACGGCGCGACGTACGAGATGACGTTGTTGGAGCCGTTGCTGCCGCGCCACACCTCCCAGGTCCGGCCGGCCAGGGTGGTGGTGCCGACCGGGGAGCCGATGGGCTGGATGGGGCCTTGGCGGTTGAGCCAGATCATGATCTCCATCTGGTTCACCCCGTCCCGCTTCGGCGTCGGGTCCAGCCAGATGTCGTACGAGGCGTTGTAGACGGCGCCGCTGACGTAGCGGTAGGAGATGCTGCTGGTGGCGCTGCTGATCTGGCTGACCTGGATCGGCAGGTTGGTGCCGGGGGAGCAGTTGGTGTAGTGGCAGCCGAGGAAGACCGACGGGTACGCGGTCGGCGCGCCGTTGGTCGGGTTGCTGCCGTTCTGGGTGGTGATCTCGAAGCCGCTGTCGGTGACGTTGATGCACTGCTGGGCGGTGGTGCCCCAACGGTTGTTCTGCACCACGTAGCGGCCCTGGATGACGGTGGAGCCGTACTGCTCGCAGATCTGGGTGTCGGCGCTGGCGGTGCCGCCGAGGGCGACGGCGACGATCGAGCCGGCGGCCAGCACGGCGGCTGCCGCGAGGGCCCGGAGTGGACGTTTCATGACGCTCCTTGCTTCGGCGTGGAGACGCCGGTCGAATCGGTCTGGAGATGGTGCGGGAGCGCTCCCATGCGCAGTCGACACATTTACATCTCTGAAACCCTCGCGCAACGGGCCTGGGGTAATAGGGCGGTAAGTGAGGTTTGTCACGCCCGAGACCGGCGGTGGGCAGGTGGTCGCCCGAGCAGCGCGCGGCGCACTCCGAGGAATGTTTCGCACGGGACGATTGACTCTGGTGTGTACCGATTGCGGCGAGTAGTGTCTTGCCTCCAACGCGTGCCGAACCCCTCCGGAGGCGTACACCACCATGGGTGGCTCCCCCCTGCGCATCCTCGTCGTCGGCGCGGGCATCGCCGGTCTGGCCGTGGCCCGAGCGCTGCGGATGGTGGGCTTCCGGCCCGACGTCACCGAGAAGCTCCCGGCGGGCGAGAACGCCGAGACCGGGCTCTACCTGCCCGGCAACGCCGCCCGGGCGCTGCGCCGGCTGGACCTCGACGGCCCGGTCCGCCCGCTCGGGCAGGTCATCCACCGCCAACGGTTCCTCGACGCGACCGGGGCCCCGCTGTGCGAGGTCGACCTGGACGCGCTCTGGGCCGGCGTCGGCGAGTGCCGGGCCCTGCCCCGCGCGGAACTGCACCGGGTGCTGCTCACCGGGGCCGGTGGCGCCGTCCGGCACGGCGCCGAGGTGCGCACCATCGACCTGCTGCCACAGTCGGTCGGCGTCACGTTCGTCGACGGCACCGCCACCGAGTACGACCTGGTGATCGGCGCCGACGGGCCGCGCTCCTCCATCCGGGCCCTCGCCGCGCTCGGCGGCCCGCCCTGCCCCGCCGGTCAGGTGGTCTACCGCAGCGTGGTGCGCGGCGGCCCCCGGCTCGCGGAGTGGACCGCGCTGCTCGGCCAGCGCGCCGGCTTCCTGGTCGTGCCGCTCGGGGCCGGACGGCTGCACTGCTACGCCGACGAGGCCGGCACAGTCCTGCCGGCCGACCCGGTGGCCCGGCTGCGCGAACTCTTCGGCGACTACGGCGGACCGGTGCCCGAGGTGCTGGAGGCGCTGGAGCGGGTGCACGTCGGGCTCACCGAGGAGGTGGAGCTGGGACGCTGGTCCCGGGGGCGGGTGCTGCTCGTCGGCGACGCCGCGCACGCCACCGCCCCGACCCTGTCGCAGGGCGCGGCGATGGCGCTGGAGGACGCCGTCGTGCTCGCCGAGTCGCTCCGGGCGGCCGGCAGCGTGCAGGCCGCCCTGGCGGCGTACGAGAGCCGCCGCCGGCCGCGTACGCGATGGGTGCGGGACCGCACCCGCGACCGCAACCGGACGCGGGACGTGCCGCCGGCGCTGCGCGACCCGCTGCTGCGCGGGCGCGGCGACCGCATCTTCGGCGAGCACTACCGGCTGTTGCTCGGCCCGCTCTAGGAGCCGGGTCGGCCCGGCGGCCGGGCCGGGTGGCGGAGGCTACCCGACCACCCCACGCGGCGCAGCCACCTGCCGGGGACTATCCTCCTTGCGGATGACGGCCCGCAGATAACCAGCGCGTGCCGAGCGGGACAACCCAGAACCGGAGGCCACTCGTGACCACCGTCGCACCCAAGCCGGTCGTGACCCGGCCCTGGCCGGTCCGAGCGCCGGTCAAGGGGTCGGCCATCGCGCGGCTGCTGCGGACCACGGACGCGAAGCAGATCGGGATCATGTACATGGTCACCGCGTTCGCGTTCTTCATGATCGGCGGCCTGATGGCCCTGATCATGCGGGCCGAGCTCGCCCGACCCGGGCTGCAGTTCCTGTCGCCCGAGCAGTACAACCAGCTGTTCACCATGCACGGCACGATCATGCTGCTGTTCTTCGCGACGCCGATCGTGTTCGCCTTCGCGAACTACGTGGTGCCGCTGCAGATCGGCGCGCCGGACGTGTCGTTCCCCCGGCTGAACAGCTTCGCCTACTGGCTGTTCCTCTTCGGCGGCACGATGGCGACCATCGGCTTCATCACCCCTGGCGGCGCCGCCGACTTCGGCTGGACCGCCTACACGCCGCTGAGCAACGTCGAGCACTCCCCGGGCGTCGGCGGCAACCTCTGGGTCGTGGGCCTCGTCATCTCCGGTCTGGGCTCGATCCTCGGCGCGGTCAACCTGATCACCACGATCCTGACCCTGCGCGCGCCCGGCATGACGATGTTCCGGATGCCGATCTTCACCTGGAACATGCTGGTCACCAGCCTCCTGGTGATCCTGGTCTTCCCGCTGCTGGCCGCCGCGCTCATGGCGCTGGCCGCGGACCGCATCCTCGGCGCCCACGTCTACGACCCGGCGACCGGCGGGCCGATGCTGTGGCAGCACCTCTTCTGGTTCTTCGGCCACCCCGAGGTGTACATCATCGCGCTGCCGTTCTTCGGCATCATCAGCGAGATCATCCCGGTCTTCTCCCGCAAGCCGATCTTCGGCTACAAGGGTCTGGTCGCCGCCACCATCGCCATCGCCGCGCTGTCGATGAGCGTCTGGGCGCACCACATGTTCGCCACCGGCCAGGTGCTGCTGCCCTTCTTCAGCTTCCTGAGCTACCTGATCGCCGTGCCGACCGGTATGAAGTTCTTCAACTGGATCGGCACCATGTGGCGGGGCCAGGTCAGTTTCGAGACGCCGATGCTCTTCTCGATCGGCTTCCTGGTGACCTTCCTCTTCGGTGGTCTCACCGGTGTGCTGCTGGCCAGCCCGCCGCTCGACTTCCACCTGCACGACTCGTACTTCGTGGTGGCGCACTTCCACTACGTGCTCTTCGGCACGATCGTGTTCGCCGTCTTCGCCGGCATCTACTTCTGGTTCCCGAAGATGTTCGGCCGGATGCTCGACGAGCGGCTGGGCAAGGTGCACTTCTGGCTGACCATGATCGGCTTCCACACCACGTTCCTGGTGCAGCACTGGCTGGGCAACGAGGGCATGCCGCGTCGGTACGCCGACTACCTGCCCAGCGACGGGTTCACCACGCTGAACATGATCTCCACGATCGGCGCGTTCATCACCGGTATCTCGACGCTGCCGTTCATCTACAACTGCTGGAAGTCGTACAAGGCCGGGCCGGTCGTCGAGGTCGACGACCCCTGGGGCCACGGCAACTCGCTGGAGTGGGCGACCACCTCGCCGCCCCCGCTGCGGAACTTCGACCGCATGCCGCGGATCCGCTCGGAGCGGCCGGCGTTCGACCACAAGTTCCCGGAGCTGGCCGCCGGCCAGTCGCTGGCCGGCCCGCCGGAGGGCGGCGCGAAGCCGCTGACCAGCGAGTCCGACGGCGGCGCGAGCTACCGGGAGGACGTCGCCTCCGACGTCGACCGGCACTGACGCTCAGCACCACGTACGACGGGCGCCACCCCCGGGGGGGGGGGGGGCC
>NZ_JBPQTP010000144.1:0-14667 GCF_051386395.1 Micromonospora sp. URMC 106 | reverse complement strand
TGTGTATAAGAGACCGCCCCGGTGTCCCGCCTGGGAACGCTCCAGCCGTTCCCAGGCGGAGGAACTCTCGGTAGGCTGCGGACCCATGCCAGCCCCGGTCGCCCCCGCCGACAAGCGCAATCCACCGCTGCTGACCGTGCTGTTCTGGATCGGCGTCGCGCTGGCGCCGGTGGCGGCGCTGATCCTGCTCGTCGCCGACGGCAACGGTCCGCTGCGCTTCGCCGCCGTGCTCGCCATCCTGGCCGTGGTCCTGATCGGCCTGTCGATCGCCCTGCGCGCCGACGGCACGGCCCCGGCCCGGACCGAGGAGCTGCTGGACGAGATCGAGCAACTCCGCCGCGAGCTACGTGGCGAGATCGTCGCCGCCGCCCAGCGCGGCAACCAGGCGCTCGACGAGGCCCAGCGGGCGCAGGAGGCGGTCACCGCGCTGCGCCGGCGGCTGGAGGCCAGCAGCGCCGCGCTGGCCGGGATCGACGATCAGGCCGGTGCCGGACCGGCCCGGGGAGCCGCCGACGACGGGTTCTCCGGTCGGGGGCGGGCGCCGGGCCAGGACGAGGCGGCGTCCCGCTGGGGACGCGCCGACCGGGACGACGAGGAGCCCGTCCGCCGGCCCCAGCCGGGCCCACGCGCCGAGCGGCCCGCAGCCGCGCCGGCCGGCGGGTACGGCGGGGACCGGCCCACCACCGGGTCAGCCGCGGTGCCCGGCGCGGAGCGGCCGGCCAGCGGATCGGCCGGGGTGTACGGGGCGGCCCGGCCGGCGGAGCCCGACAGCCAGCCCGCCGCCCGCCCGCTCGGGGTGGTGCGGCACACCGAGACCGTGCACGTGACCACGCGGCACACCATCGTGGACGGCGCCGCACCTGTGCCCGGTGACGCCGGCACCCGGTACGGCGGCGGGTACGCGGGTCGCTGGTCCACCGGGCCGGAGGAGCAGCCGTGGTCCGGTGGGTCGGACGACCGGTCGCGCGCCGGCCACGGCGGTTCGGACGACCGGCCCTGGGCGGGCTACGGCGAGGAGGACCGGTCCCACCGCGACGACGACGGTTCCCGGCGGAGCGACGACCGGTCGTGGGCGACGCCCGGCGTACCCCGGGACGACCGGGCCTGGTCGCGCGACGGGCGCGGGTGGCCCGGCCAGGGGGACGACCGGGGGTGGTCGGGCCGGCACGACGAACGCGGGCCGCGGCCGGAGCCCGGACAGCAGTGGGACGACCGGGGCCGGGACGCCGCGGGCGGGCCGGCGGCGTGGGCCGAGCAGCCCGCGCCGGGCCGGCCGTACCAGCCCGACGGGGCGGGGCCCGAGAGCGGCGAGTACTGGTCGGAGCTGCGCGCCGGTGACCGGTGGGCCGCCGTGCGGGACGACGACCGGGGCCGGGAACTGCGGGTCGGGGAGCGGCGCGCCGAGGTGCACGCGGACGGCACCGGCACCGAGTACCGCGTCGCGGACCGGTGGGCGACGGTCCGCCGGGACGAGCCGCGCCGGTCGGACGGCGAATGGCGGGGCGGCCGGGTGGAGCCGGAGGAGGCACCGGCCCTGCCGGCCGGCGGGGTGCCGGTGCCCGACGAGTGGCGCCCGCCCCGCCAGCGGGGGCACCAGCCCGAGGCGCACCGCCCCCACCAGCCGGAGCCCGAGCCGCAGCGGTACGGCCGGCGGCAGGAGGAGCGTTACGGCTACCCGCCGCGGGACGACGCGCCCCGGGCGGGCGGCGCCCGCTCCGCCGACCGCTGGCGCTGACCGCGCCCACCGGCGCACGACGCACAACCGGCGCCCGGCGCGACGAGGGCCCGAGGGGCTCCGCCCCCGGGGTCACTTGTCGATGTCGCCGACCACGAAGAACATCGAGCCGAGGATGGCGATCAGGTCCGACACCAGGCAGCCGGGGAGCAGGGTGGCCAGCGCCTGCACGTTCGCGTACGACGCGGTGCGCAGCTTGAGCCGCCACGGCGTCTTCTCGCCCCGGGACACCAGGTAGTAGCCGTTGATGCCGAGCGGATTCTCGGTCCAGGCGTAGGTGTGTCCCTCGGGCGCCTTGAGCACCTTCGGCAGCCGGGTGTTCACCGGCCCGGTGAGCCGGTCCACCCGGTCCAGGCACTGCTCGGCGAGGTCGAGCGAGGCGTACACCTGGTCGAGCAGCACCTCGAAGCGGGCGTGGCAGTCTCCGGTGGTGCGGGTCACCACCGGCACGTCCAGCTGGTCGTAGGCCAGGTAGGGCTCGTCGCGGCGCAGATCCAGATCGAGGCCGGAGGCGCGGGCGACCGGCCCCGACGCGCCGAACGCGGCGGCGTCCGCCGCGGTGAGCACCCCGACGCCGACGGTACGGGCCAGGAAGATCTCGTTGCGGCGGATGAGGTTGTCCAGGTCCGGCATGCGCCGGCGGACCTCGGCGATGGCGGCCCGGGCCCGGCCCGTCCAGCCGGACGGCACCTCCTCCTTGAGCCCGCCCACCCGGTTGAACATGTAGTGGATGCGACCGCCGGAGACCTCCTCCATGACCGCCTGGATGGTCTCCCGCTCGCGGAACGCGTAGAACATCGGCGTGATCGCGCCGATCTCCAGCGGGTAGGAGCCGAGGAACATCAGGTGGTTGAGCACCCGGTTCAGCTCCGCGAGGGCCATCCGCAGCCAGGTGGCCCGCTCCGGCACCTCCATGCCCATCAGCCGCTCCACGGCGAGCACCACGCCCAGCTCGTTGGAGAACGCCGAGAGCCAGTCGTGCCGGTTGGCCAGCACGATGATCTGCCGGTAGTCGCGGACCTCGAAGAGCTTCTCCGCGCCCCGGTGCATGTAGCCGACGATCGGCTCGCAGGCCACCACCCGCTCGCCGTCGAGCACGAGCTTCAGCCGGAGCACGCCGTGGGTGGAGGGGTGCTGCGGCCCGATGTTGAGCACCATGTCGGTGCCGAGCTGCTCCCCGCCGGTGCCCGCCACCAGGCCGGCCCCGGTGCCGACGGTCAGCTCGCGGAGGTCGCCGGCGTCCGTGGTCATGCCCGTCATCGTGCCATGAACCGCTCGGGGTCGACGCCTACCGGTTGCCGTAGCCACCAGTGCCCGCCCAGCCCGGCCGGGTCGGTCAGCTCCGCCGCCGCCGACGCGGCGGCGAGCGCCCGCACGTACCCGGCCGGGTCCGTGGCGGCGAGGCTCAGCGGTGGTCGCCCGCCGTCGGCCCCGAGCGCCCGCAGCGCCTCCCGCTGCGACACCAGGTCGTACGCGCACCCGGCGACCCGCTCACCGGCGGAGGCGACCGAGTCGACGGCGACGTGCGCGGTGACGTCGCAGCTCCCGTCCGGCACCGGCGGCACCTGCCGCCCGCCCCGGTACCCGGTCAGCGTCCCGGCCACGGGCCGGCCGTCGCGCGGGTGCCCGTAGTCCACGGCCAACGCCAGCCCCCGGTCGAGTTTGCCCACCGCCGCGGCCCAGGCGTCGTCGCGGGTCCGGCCGATCTCTGCTCGCATCCCGGTGGGAGGTTCCGGGCGACCCGGCCCGCTCCGGGCGGTCAGGCTTGATCCCTCCGCGGGGCGGGCCGCCCGGAACCCCGACCCGGTCGGGCCGGTCCCGTCCGCGCCAGCCCCCGGCACCGGCCACCACCGGGCCAGCCAGTCCGCGTCGGCCGGGTCGACGGGGTCGCCCACGGTCTCCTCACCGGTGGCCGGGTCGACCAGCAGGTAGCGCCAGCCGTCGGCGGTGTGCACCGCCACGTCGAGCGGCACGTTGTCCAGCCACTCGGTGGCCGTCAGCAGCCCGGTGATCCCGTCGGGGATCCCGTCCAGCCACTCGATTCCAGCAGGCAGGTCGGCCGGTCGGGGAGCCTTCTCGACGGCGGTGAGGCGTACCCGATGGGCGAGCGCAACCGGCGCGGACGGGACGGGACCGGCGGACGACGGGCCGGACGAGGGCGAGGACCGGGCGGCGGCCGGGGGAGTCGGGGCTCCCCGGCAACCCCCACGGCGGCGGAGAGCGCGCGCAGCAACTCACCCCGACCCGCTCCCACGTCCACCACGTCCAGCCGGGCCGGGTGGCCGAGCGCGGCGTCGACCTGCTCGACGAGTCGCAGCAGCGCGGTGGCGAAGGCCGGGGACGCGTGCACGCTGGTGCGGAAGTGGTCGGCCGGGCCGGAGCCGGAGACGAAGAAGCCGCCGGGCCCGTAGAGCGCCCGGTCCATGGCGTTCCGCCAGCGGACCGGCATCAGGTCACCCCTCGTTCCGCGCGGGCGACCAGATCTCCAGCACGGCGTCGGAGGGCCGGAGCGCGTCGAGGTCGGGGGCCGGTCGCCCGGCGCGGGCGGCGATGTCCCGCACCGCCTCCCGGAAGCCGTCGACGGTCTCGCCGACCTCCGTGAACTCGCCCGACACGTGGGTGACCTCGACGTACAGGTGCCGGTGCTCCGGCAGGGACAGCGCGGCGACGGAGACGTGCTGGATCTCCGACCAGGGCCAGCCGAAGGCGTGCCGGTCGTCCTCCGTCCAGATCCCGACATCGTCCACCACGACCCGCTGCGTCACAGGCGGCACTGTAGCCGCGACCGCCCGCCCGCGCCGCCGGGAACGGCCCCACGCACCGGCCGGTGAAGGTTTTCACAGACCCTTGTTTCGGCTCCGTCAGCGCGGCGCATACTTGCGATCGACCGGTACCCCCTTCGAGGACTGGATCGTTGCCATGAGCGCACCGCTGCGCCCGCGCGCGGCAGCCCCGCGTGCGGCCGCCGTACCGTCGGGCGGCGCCACATCCGGCGCCCCGCTCTCCTTCCCCCGCACCCTCACCGTCGGTGTCGTCGGCGCCGGCCGCGTCGGCGCCGTGCTGGGCGCCGCGCTCGCCGCCGCCGGTCACCGGGTGGTCGCCGCCACGGGTGGCTCCGGCGCCTCCCGAGCCCGGATGGCGCTGCTGCTTCCCCGGGTGCCGCACCGCTCCGCCGCCGCCGTGGCCCGCGCGGCCACCGACCTGCTGCTGGTCGCCGTGCCGGACGACGCGCTCGCCGGGGTGGTCGCCGCCCTGGCCGACAGCGGCGCGCTGCGTCCCGGCCAGGTGGTCGCGCACGTCTCGGGCGCGCACGGGTTGGCCGTGCTCGCCCCCGCCGTCGCGGCCGGCGCCCGGCCGCTCGCCCTGCACCCCGCGATGACCTTCACCGGTACGCCGGACGACCTCGCCCGGCTGGCCGGCATCTCGTACGGGGTGACGGCCCCGGCGGAGTTGCGCCCCCTGGCCGCCCGGCTGGTCGCCGACCTCGGCGGCGTGCCGGAGTGGGTCGGCGAGGCGGACCGGCCGCTCTACCACGCGGCGCTGGCGCACGGCGCCAACCACCTGGTGACCCTGGTCAACGAGGCGGCCGACCGGCTGCGCGACGCCGGGGTGGCGCAGCCGGAGAAGGTGCTCGCCCCGCTGCTGCGGGCCGCCCTGGAGAACGCGCTGCGCCTCGGCGACGACGCGCTGACCGGCCCGGTCTCCCGGGGCGACGCCGGCACGGTGGAGCGCCACCTGGCCCGGCTCGCCGCCACCGCGCCCGAGTCGGTCGCGCCCTATCTGGCCCTGGCCCGGCGTACGGCCGACCGGGCCATCGCCGCCGGCCGGCTCCGCCCGGTCGACGCGGAGTCGCTGCTCGGCGTGCTGGCCGGGACCCGACGGGAGGTGGCCGCGTGAACGGCTCGACGGCCGGTGGAGGTGACCGCGTGACCGAACTGGTGCACACCCGCGCCGAGTTGGCCGCGGCGCGCGAGGGGCTCAAGGGCACCGTCGGCGTCGTGATGACCATGGGCGCGCTGCACTCCGGGCACGAGACGCTGCTGCGGGCGGCCCGGGAGCGGGCCGACCACGTGATCGTCACGATCTTCGTCAACCCGCTCCAGTTCGGGCCGAACGAGGACTTCGACCGCTACCCGCGCACCCTCGACGCCGATCTGGAGATCTGCCGGCGGGCCGGCGCGGACGTGGTCTTCGCACCCTCGGTGGCGGACATGTACCCGGACGGCCAGCCCCGCGTCCGGGTCAACCCGGGACCGCTCGGTGAGGACCTGGAGGGGCAGAGCCGCCCCGGGTTCTTCCACGGGGTGCTGACGGTGGTGCTGAAGCTGCTCCAGCTCACCCGCCCGGACCTGGCGTTCTTCGGTGAGAAGGACTACCAGCAGCTCACCCTGGTGCGGCGGATGACCCGGGATCTCGACGTGCCGGTCGAGGTGGTCGGGGTGCCCACCGTGCGGGAGCCGGACGGGCTGGCCCTGTCCAGCCGCAACCGCTACCTCTCCCCGGCCGAGCGGGAGGTCGCGCTGAGCCTGTCGGCCGCGCTGCGCGCCGGTGCCGAGGTCGCCGACGCGGGCGGTGACGCGGGGGCCGTGCTCGCCGCCGCGCACGCCGCCTTCGGCGCCGGTACGCCGGGCGCGCGGCTCGACTACCTGGTGCTCACCGATCCCGACCTGGAGCCGGGGCCGGTGTCCGGTCCGGCGCGGCTGCTCGTCGCCGCCTGGGTCGGTGGCACCAGGCTGATCGACAACGCGGCGATCCGGCTCGCCCCCCGTTCCTGACCCGACCGACCCCCACCACCTTCCGCGAAAGGCACCGCGATGCTGCGCACCATGCTCAAGTCGAAGATCCACCGCGCCACGGTGACCCAGGCCGACCTGCACTACGTCGGCTCGGTGACCGTCGACGAGGACCTGCTCGACGCCGCCGACCTGATCCCCGGCGAGCAGGTGGCGATCGTGGACATCACCAACGGGGCCCGGCTGGAGACGTACGTGATCCCGGGCCGGCGGGGCAGCGGCGTGATCGGCATCAACGGCGCCGCCGCCCACCTGGTGCACCCGGGCGATCTGGTCATCCTCATCTCGTACGGGCAGATGGACGACGCCGAGGCCCGGGCGTACCGGCCGCGGGTGGTGCACGTCGACGCCGACAACCGGGTCGTCGACCTGAACACCGACCCCACCACCGCCGCCCCGGGCACCGCCGGGCTGGACGGTGACCTGGTCGACGACTGGGCCGCCCTGCCCGCCCCCGGCCCGTTCACCCCGGCCGCCGGCGTCTGCCAGGCCGCCGACTTCACCGACGTGGTGACCCTGGCGGCGTACGCGCCGGTGGACTGCGCGGTGCCGCACCGGGTCGAGACCGTGCACGTGGGCGCCTTCCCGGCCGAGCGGGCCACCCCGCCGCCCGGTGGCTCGGCGGAGCTGCGGGGCGCGTTCGCCGACTGCGACGCCCGCGCCACCGGGCACGTCGGCGACGACTGGCGGGCCGGCCGGCTCCGGCTGGCGGTGGCCCTGCCCTCCGGGCCCGGCTGGGCGGCGGGCTCCCGGTGGTACCGCTGCGACCTGACCGAGGTGAGCACCGTCGAGGCCGCCGCCACGGTGGTGACCCGCTCCGGCAGCCTGCGGGACGCGCTGCGGGGCCCGTCGCCGCTGCGGCTGGGCTGCCAGCAGACGCGGGCCGGCGGCGGCGCGGTGCGGACCCTGCTCCCGGTCGACTGCGCCACCCGGCACGACGCGGAGTTCGTCGGGGTGTGGCGGTCGCCTGACCGTCCGTACCCGACCCGGGCCGCCGACTGGGTGCCGCTCTACGCCGGCTGCCGCTCGGTGCTCAGCCGCTACGTCGGGGTGCCGGACGACGCGGACCTGCGCTTCCGCAGCGGGGTGGTGGTGCGCCCGCCGGGAGCCGGGCGGTGGCGCGTCGGCGACCGCGGGGTCCGCTGCTACCTCTGGCTCGACCACCGTACGGTCACCGGATCCCTCAAGGGCGCCGGCCCGGCCGCCCTCCCCGTCCGCGCGGAGTAGCCCTCGCTCCGGACGCGATGGCCCAAACCACTCGTCCCGCCCCCGCCGCCCCCCGCGAGGGCCCTTCGGGTTGACTGTGGGCATGGACCTTCCGACCGTCGACCTGCCGGCCCTGCCCCGACTGCTGGCCGCCCCCGCGCCCGGCTGGGTGGAGACCACCGACGTGATCGTGGTCGGCTCCGGGGTGGCGGGGCTCACCGCCGCGCTGCACCTGCGCGAGGCGGGCCTGCACGTCACCGTGGTCACGAAGGTCAACATCGACGAGGGCTCGACGCGCTGGGCGCAGGGCGGCATCGCCGCCGTGCTCGACCCGCACGACACCCCGGCCGCGCACGCCTCGGACACCGAGATCGCCGGCGTCGGGCTCTGCGACCCGGCGGCGGTGCGGGTGCTGGTCGAGGAGGGCCCGACCCGGCTGCGCGAGCTGATGCGGATCGGGGCGGAGTTCGACCGCCACCCGGACGGCTCGCTGATGCTCACCCGCGAGGGCGGCCACCGGGCGGACCGCATCGTGCACGCCGGCGGCGACGCCACCGGCGCCGAGGTGCAGCGGGCCCTGCACGCCGCCGTCCGGCGCGACCCGTGGATCCGGCTGGTGGAGCACGCCCTGGTGCTCGACCTGTTGCGCGCACCCGGCGACGGCCCGGGCGGGCTCGGCCCGGCCTGCGGCATCACCCTGCACGTGCTCGGCGAGGGCAGCGAGGACGGCGTGGGCGCCATCCTGGGCCGGGCGGTCGTCCTGGCCACCGGCGGGATGGGCCAGATCTACGCGGCCACCACCAACCCGGCCGTGTCGACCGGGGACGGGGTGGCCCTCGCGATGCGGGCCGGCGCGGCGGTCACCGACGTGGAGTTCGTCCAGTTCCACCCGACCGCGCTGATCACCCCGGCCGGCGCCGGCGTGCCGGGCGCCGGGCACGCCCAGCAGCCCCTGGTCTCCGAGGCGCTGCGCGGCGAGGGCGCCCACCTGGTCGACGGCGACGGCAAGCGGTTCATGCTCGGGCAGCACGAGCTGGCGGAGCTGGCGCCCCGGGACGTGGTGGCCAAGGGCATCCACCGGGTGCTGCTGGCCACCGGCGCGGACCACGTCTTCCTCGACGCCCGGCACCTGGGCGGCGACTTCCTGGCCCGGCGCTTCCCGACCATCGTCGCGTCCTGCCTGGCCATCGGCGTCGACCCGGCGACCGACCTGATCCCGGTCGCCCCGGCCGCCCACTACGCCTCCGGCGGGGTCCGCACCGACCTGCGCGGCCGCACGTCGATCCCGGGCCTGTACGCCTGCGGCGAGGTCGCCTGCACGGGCGTGCACGGCGCGAACCGGCTGGCCAGCAACTCGCTGCTGGAGGGGCTGGTCTTCTCCCGGCGGATCGCCGAGGACATCGCGGTGGGGCTGCCGGAGCAGGCCCAGCCGGCGCCGACCGGCGCCTGGGTCGGCGGCGAGGGCTGGGTGGTCCCGGCCCAGGCGACGCCGACCCTGCAACGGGCGATGACCCGGGGCGCGGGCGTGCTCCGGTCGGCCGAGACCCTGGCGGGGACCGCGGGCGTCCTGATCGGGCTGGGCGAGGGCCGGGGCCGGCCCCGGACGGCCGACTGGGAGGCGACGAACCTGATCACCGTGGCGTCGGCGCTGGTCGCCGCCGCGTACGCCCGCCGGGAGACCCGGGGCTGCCACTGGCGGGAGGACTTCCCGACAGCCGACGAGCGGTGGCACGGCCACCTCGTCGGCGCGGTCGGGGCGCAGGGCCGGTTGACGTCTCAGTGGGAGGGGATCCGATGACGGAGTCGACGGAACGGGCGTTGCGGGACGCCGGCCTGGACCCGGCGCAGGTGCGGCGGGTGATCGAGAACGCGCTCGCCGAGGACCTGGGACCGGACTTCCTGGACGTCACCAGCGTCGCCACCATCCCGGCGGGGCAGACCGACACGGCCGACCTGGTGGCGCGCGCCGACGGGGTGGTGGCCGGGCTGGCCGTGGCGGCGGCCGTGTTCGAGCTGGTCGGCGAGGCGACCGGCGCGGGCCGTACGGTCGAGGTGTCGGTGGTGGCCCACGACGGCGCGCGGGTGGCGCGCGGTGACGTGCTGGCCACGGTGACCGGCCCGACCCGGCTGCTGCTCACCGCCGAGCGCACCGCGCTCAACCTGCTCTGCCGGATGTCCGGCGTGGCCACCCACACCCGGGCCTGGGCGGACGCGCTGGCCGGCACGAAGGCGATGGTGCTCGACACCCGCAAGACCACCCCGGGCCTGCGCGCCCTGGAGAAGTACGCGGTCCGCGCCGGCGGCGGCACGAACAAGCGGATGGGCCTGCACGACGTCGCGATGATCAAGGACAACCACAAGCTGGCCGCGGGCGGAATCACGGCGGCCTTCCGCCGGGTCCGGGAGACCTTCCCGGACGTGCCGGTGCAGGTCGAGGTGGACACCGTGGCCGAGGCGGTCGAGGCGGTCGAGGCCGGCGCGGACTTCCTGCTGCTGGACAACATGACCCCGGAGACGCTGACCGAGGTGGTCGCCTCGGTGGGGGACCGGGCCGAGCTGGAGGCGACCGGCGGGTTGACCCTCGACGTCGCGGCGCGGTACGCGGCGACGGGCGTCGACTTCCTGTCGGTCGGCGCGCTGACCCACTCCTCGCCGATCCTCGACATCGCCATGGACCTGCGCACCGAGTGAACCGGCCGCCCCTCGTTGTCTAGGCTGCGTGCGTGCTGCTCTGCATCGACATCGGAAACACCAACACCGTGCTGGCGACCTTCGACGGCGACAAGCTGGTGCACTCCTGGCGGATCAAGACCGATGCGCGGTCGACGGCGGACGAGCTGGGCCTGAAGTTCCGGGGCCTGCTCGCCGGGGACGCGGTCGAGATCACCGGGGTGGCGGCCTGCTCCACGGTGCCGGCCGCGCTGCGCTCGCTGCGCACCATGCTGTCCCGCTACTACGCGGACCTGCCGAGCGTGATCGTCGAGCCGGGGGTGCGCACCGGTGTGCAGCTCGCCATCGACAACCCCAAGGAGGTGGGCGCGGACCGGGTGGTGAACACCCTGGCCGCGTACACCCTCTACGGCGGGCCGTCGATCGTGGTGGACTTCGGCACCACCACCAACTTCGACGTGATCAGCGGCCGGGGCGAGTTCCTCGGCGGCGCCTTCGCGCCGGGCATCGAGATCTCCTTCGACGCGCTCGCCGCCCGGGCCGCCCAGCTGCGCAAGGTGGAGGCGACCAGGCCCCGCTCGGTGATCGGCAAGAACACCGTCGAGTGCCTCCAGTCCGGCCTCTACTTCGGCTTCGCGGGGCAGGTGGACCGCATCGTCGAGCGGATGGTCGAGGAGTTGGGCGAGGTGAAGGCCGTCATCGCCACCGGCGGGCTGGCGGGCCTGGTGATCAACGAGTGCCGCACGATCACCCACCACGAGCCCATGATCACCCTGATCGGCCTGCGGATGGTCTACGAGCGCAACGTCTGAGCGTGGGGGTTTCCGGGCAGCCCGACCGGCTCGGGGCGGTCAAACTTGATCCCTCCGCCGGTCGGGCTGCCCGGAAACCCTCGGCGGTTCAGCGCCGCCGGGCGCGGAAGACGAACGTGCGGTACGGGAGTTCGACAGACTCCCGGCCGGCCAGCTCGGGGTGGCTCGTGAAGAGCTCGCCGAGTTCTCGGTCGATCCTGTCCTGTTCGTCGGCGGGCGCGGTCAGCCAGTAGGAGCGGGTGTGCAGCATCGCGACCACCTCGTCGGGGGTGAGTGTCGTGGTGTGGGCGAACTCCCGCAGCTCCGTCGGCTCGAAGGCGGAGCCGAAGTCGCCGTACTTCTCCACCACGCTGCCGGCGTTGTCGCCGAGGTGGGCGATCCGGCTCAACTCGGCGACCCAGTCGACGCGCTCGTCCCGGGTGTTCCAGATCGGGGCGAACGTCCCGCCGGGCCGGAGCAGCCGGGCGATCTCGGCGTGCGCCCGCTCCCGGTCGAACCAGTGGTACGCCTGTCCGGCGAGCACCGCGTCGACCGTGCCGTCGGGCAGCGGCACCGCCTCGGCGCTGCCGGCCAGGGCAGTCGTGCCCGGGGTGGCGACCTCCAGTTGGGCGCGCATCGCGGCGTCCGGCTCCACGGGCACCACCTCGTGGCCGAGGGCTAGCACGCCCCGGGTGAGGATGCCGGTGCCGGCGCCCAGGTCGACGACGCGGGCGGGCGCCTCCACCCCGGCGAGCGCCCACCGCACGGCGGCCTCCGGGTAGCGGGGGCGAAACCGGTCGTACTCGCGCGCGGCGGCCCCGAACGACAGGGCGGCAGTGGGGTCGGTCATGGCCGGCAGGTTATCCCGTAACGGCCTCCTGGAGCCTTGAGTACGCTCGGGGCCTGACCCCGCCCGAAATCTCCTTCTGAGGAAGCGTGCCGTGACCGAGCAGAACCCCGTGCCAGTCGATCCCGCCGACGACCTTCCCGAGCAGATGAAGGTCCGCCGGGAGAAGCGGGACCGGATGCTCGCCGAGGGCGTCGAGCCGTACCCGGTCGGTTTTCCCCGGACCAGCACTCTGGCCGAGATCCGCGAGAAGTACGCCGAACTGCCCACCGACACCGCGACCGGTGACCGGGTCTCGGTCACCGGTCGGGTGATCTTCGTACGGAACACCGGCAAGCTGTGCTTCGCCACGCTCCGGGACGGCGACGGCACCGAGTTGCAGGCGATGCTCTCGCTGGACCGGGTCGGTGCCGAGCGCCTGGACGACTGGAAGCGCCTCGTCGACCTCGGCGACCTCGTCGGGGTGACCGGCGAGGTGATCACGAGCCGCCGGGGCGAGCTGTCCGTGCTGGCCGAGGAGTGGGCGGTCACCGCGAAGGCGCTGCGCCCGCTGCCGGTCGCGCACAAGCCGCTGAGCGAGGAGGCGCGGGTCCGCCAGCGCTACGTCGACCTGATCGTCCGGCCGCAGGCGCGCCAGATGGTGCGCACCCGGGCGGCGGCCGTCCGCAGCCTGCGCGACTCCCTGCACGACCGGGACTTCATCGAGGTGGAGACCCCGATGCTCCAGTTGCTGCACGGCGGCGCGGCGGCCCGGCCATTCGTCACCCACAGCAATGCGCTGAACACCGATCTGTATCTGCGAATCGCGCCTGAACTGTTTCTCAAGCGGGCCGTCGTCGGCGGCGTCGACCGCGTCTTCGAGATCAACCGCAACTTCCGTAATGAGGGCATCGACTCTTCGCACTCGCCGGAGTTCGCGATGCTCGAGGCATACCAGGCGTACGGCGACTACGACACGATGGCGGAGCTGACCCGCAATCTCGTGCAGCAGGCGGCGATCGCGGTCGGCGGCTCGACCGTGGTGACCCACGCCGACGGCCGGGAGTTCGATCTCGGCGGCGAGTGGCGGTCGGTGACCCTCTTCGGGGTGCTTTCCGAGGCGCTCGGCGAGGAAGTCACCGTGCGCACCGAGCACGCTCGTCTCGTCGAGTACGCCGAGAAGGTCGGATTGGCGGTCGACCCGAAGTGGGGGCCGGGGAAGCTCGCGGAGGAACTGTTCGAGGAACTGGTCGTCCCCGGTCTTCAGGCGCCCACCTTCGTGCGCGACTACCCGGAGGAGACCAGCCCGCTCACCCGGGCGCACCGCAGCGAGCCGGGGCTGGCCGAGAAGTGGGACCTCTACGTGCTCGGTTTCGAGCTGGGGACCGCGTACTCCGAGCTGGTGGACCCGGTGGTGCAGCGGGAGCGGCTGCTGGCCCAGGCGCAGCTCGCGGCCCGCGGCGACGACGAGGCCATGCGGCTGGACGAGGACTTTCTCCGGGCGATGGAGTACGGAATGCCGCCGGCCGGGGGTATGGGAATGGGAATCGACCGGCTCTTGATGGCGCTGACCGGCCTGGGAATTCGGGAAACCATCCTCTTCCCCCTGGTGCGGCCGGAGTAGTCGCGCACCCGCGGCGGGTCGTTACCGCATCCTATTGACGCGGCAAGCGTCGCAGGGGTTATTGTGCTCTCAGTTTGCAGGAGCACCCTGCTCGAAAGGAATGTGGGACGTGGCCAAGCAGATCATTCATAAGCTGGTCGATGACCTGGACGGCGGGGACGCTGACGAGACCGTCAAGTTCGCGCTCGACGGCGTTCAGTACGAGATCGACCTGTCGAGCTCGAACGCCGAGAAATTGCGTGACGTATTCGCTCCGTACATCGCCCACGGCACCAAGGTGGGCCGGGGCGGTGTGGTCGTGGGTGGCCGGGCCGCGCGTGGCCGGGGCGGCGCGACCGCCGACCGCGAGCAGAACAAGGCGATCCGCGCCTGGGCCAAGAAGGCCGGCAAGGACATCTCCGACCGCGGTCGGATCCCGCAGGAGATCGTCGACGAATACCACTCCAAGGCCGGTCACTGACCCGACCGCCGACGGGCGACAGACGCCGGGCCGGAGCACGACTCCGGGCCGGCGTCGCCGTATCCGCCCCGTCGGGGCTGCGCGGCCGGCGTCGCCGTATCCGCCCGGAGATGCGCCGGACCGGGAAGAATTCCGTCCCGACGGTCGTTGTCCACAGCCGGTGGAGAGTCTGTCCACAGCCTGTGGACGACATCCCGGGCGGCCCGGACCGGGGCCGCCTCGGCGCCGGCGCCGCCTGCGGGCGGCTGCCGGGCGACGGCCGAATTTCGCTCTGCGCGTACAGACAGGGGTCGCGGAACACCCCCTGAGCGCGGACGGTTGTGTAAAACGACGCGTACGCGGCCTCCGACGGGGAGACACGACCTCAGCGGAGTCGGTCTGCGGCGATAGAGTAATGAGGCACGGACGCCCGTCCCGGACGTCCGCGCACCGGCCCCGCCGAGATCTGACCATCAAGGCGCACGGCACGTGAGGAGCACGAGGGCATGTTCGAGCGGTTCACCGACCGAGCGCGACGGGTTGTCGTCCTGGCCCAGGAAGAGGCCCGGATGCTCAACCACAA
>NZ_JBPQTP010000143.1:0-14735 GCF_051386395.1 Micromonospora sp. URMC 106 | reverse complement strand
ATGCGGGGCTGCCCGGGGCCACGGCGATCCCCGGCACGGTGCCCCCGGCCGTGGCGGCCCCCGTCACGGCGGTCTCCGTCGACCTGCCGGGCTGCCGCCGGGTCGTCGACGACCGCGTCGCCGGCGCCGACGAGCGGGCCGCCAGCGCCCTCGCCACCCCGGCCGACCCGGGCCAGGCCGGCGTGGCTGTCGCCGCCGGCCCGGCCCACGCGCCGGCCGGGCACCCGCCGGGCGCCGCCGGCCCCCGGGCCCCGCCGCGCGACTGACCCGCACCATCCCGCCGGGCCGACGCGCCCCGCGACCGTGTCCGCCGCGAGGCGTCGGGAAGGCCCTTCCGTCACCGCAGGCGTCGACAGGTGCCCGTTCTGCGCTCCCTACCACCCGCACCCGTCCGGCGGCGGGGTGCGGCGTCGCCGCTCCCCGCCGCGGTGCCCCCGCTGCCGCACTCGCTACCCGTGAGGTGCCGACCATGGAGACCGTCTTCTACCAGTTCCTGATCGAGGTGCCGCGGGCCGCCGCCATCTGGTCCGCCCTGCTCCTGCTGGCCCTGACCGTGCTCGCCGTCCTGGTCGCCCGCCCCGAGCGGGTTCCGTCCGCCGAGGAGCCGGCCCCGACGCCCACCGACGACCCGGCGGCCGAGGCGACCGACCTGCGCCGCTACGCGGAGGAGGTGGCCGTCGCGGCGGAGCGTGCGGCCCGGACCGCCCGGCGGCGGCGGGCCGACTGGCTCGCCGCGCAGGAGGAGGTCGACCGGGCCTGGCAGGCGTACGACGAGGCGGAGACGGCCGCCCGCCGGTTCACCGGGGCCGCCGTCCTGCCCCCTCCGCGCACCCCGCGCACGCCCGCCGAGTACGCCGCCCGGGAGCGCTGGCTGCACCACGCGGCGATGGCCGCCCACTGGCGCGGCGACCTGACCGCCCGCCAGCTCAGCGACGTGTTCGGTCACCGGGCGGGCTGGGATCCGCGTCGGCACCCGGCCGAGCAGGAGATCGTGCTGGCCCGGGCGGTACGCGACGCGAAGCGGGCCGGCTACCGGGCCGCCGCCGAGCGGGAGCGGCTGGCGTGGCGGGACGCCGACCTGGCCGCCGAGGCGGCGCGTGCCCTGGCCGCGGAGGCGTACGCAGCGGCGGTCCGGCTCCGGCCGGGCCGGCTCCCCGCAGCCCGCCCGGCGACCGAGGCGCACCGTCCCGCGGCCGCCGCGCGCTGGCGCCCGGCGCGGGTGGGCTGACGCGGGCCGTTTCGGTGACGCCGGTCACAGCATGGCCGAACCGGTCATCGGGCGCGGCCCGGCCGAATTCCGCCAGCCATTCCGCGTCGATCTCGGCCGGTCGTCCGGTTGTCGACCGAAGGCGTGCCGGAAAACGACTGTCCCATTGAGTCACGTCAGTGCCAAACTGCCCGCAAAAAAGTCCCACGATCAAGGTTTAAGCAGGTGGGGGCGGGTTGGCAGGGCGCGGGCCGGCCAGTAATGTCGGCCCGTCCGGTGCGGTACCCGTTCGCAAGAGGCGACGCCGCGCCGACCCGCCTAATCGCGCACAGACGAGCCGGGGACCCAGTGCAACACCGGGGTGAATCCGCGGGCCACGGCCCGTGGTAGGGCGTTCTTCCCGCCCGAATCCGTCAGCTAACCCGGTCGGCGGCGTCGGAAGGAGTTCCATCCTCGTGCAGCACCCACCCACCCCCCGCTCGACCCGCCGCCTCCACGGCGCCGCGGTGCCCGCGCTCGCCCGGCCGCACGCCGCGAGCTGACCTCACCGGTCACCGCCCGTCGCCCGGCATCCCGGGCGCATCCCCTGAGTGGCCCACCACCCGCCCGGACGCCGTCCGCGCGGTCGGTTCCCCCTGCGGCGGACCGGCGGTCGCTCACCCCCCGAGCCCGTGGAGGAAACCGTGAAGCACCACCTCAGGCGACAGCTTCGTCGCCTCACGTCCGAGCGTCCCTACCAGGTGGCCGCCGCGTCCGCCGCGGCGCTCGTGCTGGCGTCCGGCACCGGCGCGCTGCTGGCCGGCGCCGACGAGGCGCCCGCCGCCGCCCAGGCCCCGGTGGCCGTGACCGAACTGCGTGACGACACCGCCGCCTCGCGCGGCGAGGCCCGCGTCGCGGCCACCCCGTCGACCGCCGCCGCGGTCGCGTCCAGCGCCGCTCCCTCGGCCAGCGCCACCAGCGCCGCGCCGAACCCCGACCTGACCCGCAAGCCGGAGCCGCCGAAGCCCCCGAAGTCCAAGACCCTGGACTACGACTACGAGGCCCAGACCACCTTCTACAACTGTGGCCCGGCCGCCGTCCGGCACGCCCTCAGCGCCGCCGGCGTCGCGCGCAGCCAGGACACCCTCGGCGCCCAGCTGGGCACCGACGAGATGGGCACCGACTCCGCCGAGGACACCACCCGGGTGCTGAACGCGACGGTGAAGGGCGACCCGTACCGGACCCGGATGATCCCGGGCAACGCCGCGACCCCGGCGCAGATGGACCGGCTCCAGGCCGACGTGGTCGCCGCCATCAGCGACGGGCGGGGCGTCGTGGTGAACGTCGCCGGCAGCGCCACGGACACCGACGGCGGCTGGCACTCGTTCCCCGGCGGCCACTACATCGCCGTCGTGGGCTACCAGGACGAGGGCCGGCTGGTGAAGATCGCCGACTCGGCGAACCCGGCGACCGCCTCGTACTGGATGTCCACCGTCGCCCTGGCGAACTGGGCCGCCACCCGCGGCTACTCCGCCTGACACGACCCGTCGGGCGTCGGCCTCCCCCGGGGAGCCGGCGCCCGGTGTCGTCTCCGGGTCACGGCCCTCGCCGGGGCGTCCGGCGGGTGGCACACTGCGGCGCATGGCCGATGAATCAGGTGACCGGGACGGTCGACGCGTCCTGCTGCTGCTGCACGGCATGGGCGCGACCGGCGACGTGTGGCTGCCCTGGGCGCCGCTGCTGGAGCGCCGGTGGGCGGGGCGGTGGCTGGCGCCGGACCTCGCCGGCCACGGCTGGTCGCCGCCGCTGCCGGCGTACTCGTTCGCCGGGCTGGCCGACCGGGTCGCCGTGGGGCTCGCGGCGGGGGACCGGCTGGTCGTGCTGGGGCACTCCCTCGGCGGCGTGGTCGGGCTGGCGCTGGCCGCCCGCGGCGCCGGGCTGCCGGTCGACGCCGTGGTCGGGCTCGGCATCAAGGCCGTCTGGTCGCCGGCCGAGCTGGCGAAGGCCCGGGAGTTGGCCGACCGGCCGGTGACCTGGTTCGCCAGCCGGGACGAGGCGGCCCGCCGCTACCTGCGGGTGGCCGGCCTGACCGGCCTCCTCGCGCCGGACGACCCCGCGGTCGAGGCCGGGCTGCGGCAGGTCGACGGCCGCTGGCGGCTGGCCATGGACCCGGCCGCGTTCGGGGTGGGCGAGCCGGACCTGCCCGCCCTGCTGGCGGCGACCGACGTGCCGGTGCTGCTCGCCCGCGGCGAGCACGACCCCATGGTCACCGACGCCCAGCTCAAGGAGCTCGGCGTACCGGTCGCCACCCTGCCCGGCCTGGGCCACAACGCGCACGTCGAGGATCCCGAGGCGGTCCTGGCTCTCGTCGACCCCTACCGCTGACCCGTGCGACGCGGTCGCGTCCGGGCCGACGGGCGCCGGAGCGCGGGCCGGGTCAGGTGCTGGGGGAGAGGGTCGCCTCGTCCGGCTCGACCGGCAGGTCGGCCCCGCCGGCGGCGCGCGGGGTCGGCGGGTTCCAGCCCGCGTCGAGCTGCCGCCGCGCGGCGTCGAGGAACGCCTCGGCGTACGACTCGGCGGGGAAGTCGCCCAGGTAACGGGTCCGGGTCGCCCAGCGGGCCGAGGCCAGCGGGTCGGTGTCGAGCAGCGCGGTCAGCACCTCGTCCACGTTGGACATGTCGCGGCGCAGCACGTAGCCCGAGCCGGCCAGCGGGAACCGCTCGGCGAACCGGTCGCCCTCGTCGCCCATGTCCGTCACCGCGTACGGCTTGCCCGAGTAGAGGTAGTCGGAGATCACCCCGGACACGTCGGAGACCAGCGCGTCCGAGCGGTTCGCGCACTCGGCCAGGGTCAGCTCGCGCGCGGCGGCGCCGAAGACGTGCTGCCGGCCGCTGCGGGCGCGGTCCGCGGCCAGCAGTTCGGTGAGCCGCCCCAGCTGCCGTGCCGAGGCCGGGTTCTGCGACGTGTACGGGTGGGCCCGCAGGATCACCGTCGCGCCCCGCGCCAGCAGCCCGCGCAGCAGCGCCTCGGCCACCGGCAGCGAGCAGTAGTTGGCGTCGGCGTGGTGGCCCGTCCAGGTCGGCGTGTAGAGCACCGTCGGGTTCGCCAGGGCCCGCGCCGGCTCCGGCCGGACCTCGATCGACTCGACCTGCGGCCGGCCGACCACCACGAACTTCTCCGCCGGGATGTCCACGCCGGCGCGGGCGTACCGCTCGATGGCGGCCTGGCCGGCGACGAAGATCCGGTCGAAGATGGCCGAGACCGGGTTGGCGCTGGGCGCCTTGTCGCTGTCGCCGTGGTGCAACTGGACGTGGGTCAGCTGGGTGAAGCGGATGCAGTGGCTGTTCTTCGCGCCGTGGTTGACGTAGAACGCCACCCGCAGGCTGGGCACCAGCGCCTCGTCCATCGCCTTCAGCGTCGGGCAGTAGACCACCGGCGCCGTGGTGGCCGCGGCGATGGTGGGCAGGAACTCCGGCTCCCGCAGCATGACCAGGAACGGCCGGCCGAGCCGCTGCAGGTACGGCAGCCACATGGTGACCTGGTACTCGGAGCCGGGCGGGGCGGAGAAGTAGAGCAGGAACTCGGGCTGGTGGCGGCGCAGCGCCCGGGAGACCGGCGACCCGCCGGCACCCGGCCGGAACCGGCGGCGGGCCAGGTCCAGCCCGACCGCCCCGGCCCCGGCGGCGACCAGCGCGACCGCGGCCAGCGCGACCCAGGCCGGCAGGGTCGCCGCGGCCGCCAGCGCCACCACGGCGAGCAGCCCCAGCAGGGCGTCGCCGAGGCGCGCGGCGACCAGCGGCGTCCAGGAGCGCACCGGCAGGTTCGCGGCGCGCAGCTCCAGGCCGCCGGCGTCGCGCAGCGGCCCGACGAGCAGCACCAGCCCCAGCAGGACCAGCGCCGTCGCGGCCAGCGCGGGGTCGAAGCCGGCGTCCAGGCGCCGGGCGTACCCGACCAGGACCGCCGACGCGACCAGCGCGGTCTCGGCGACGCTGTCGGCGCCCGGCCGCACCCGCCGCTCCCAGGCGACCGCCGCGAGGGCGGCCACGGCCAGCCCCAGCCCCCAGCCGGTCGCGCCGGTCAGCGCGACGACGAGGAAGGCCAGCACCGCCAGGCCGGTGGCCAGGGCGCGGGCGGCCAGCTTCCGGACGAGGTCACCACGCATGTCGGCTCCGTTCCCCGCCGTGGCCCGAGACCCGCGTCAGCCGGCGCTGGCCGGGCTGGCGGCCCGCTCGGCCTGCCCCGGCACCGACTGCGCCGGCACCTCGCCCGGCGCCCGGCGCACGTCGATGACCTGGCCGGTCAGGTCGGAGATCAGCACGTCCAGCGAGGCCTGGGCGACGGTCTCGGCGGCGAGCAGGGTGTGCTCGGGCTCCTCGCCGAACGCCTTGGTGCGCATCGGGGTCGCGGTGCGCTCGGGGTTGATGCAGTTGACCCGTACGCCGAGCTCGGCCCACTCGTCGGAGAGCGCCTGGGTGAGGTTCACCAGGGCCGCCTTGGTGGAGGAGTAGAGGGCGTACTGGGCGCGGCCCCGGGTGTAGGAGCTGGAGGTGTAGAGCAGCAGCTGGCCCTTGGTCTGCTGGAGGTAGGGCAGCGACTGGCGGGCGGCGATGACCGGCCCGACGAAGTTGACCTGGAGCACCCGGTCCATGGTCTCCTCGTCCATCTCGACGAGGGCGCCCTTCTCCAGGATGCCGGCGGTGACCACCACGTGGTCGATCCGGCCGGTGGCCTCGAAGGCCGTCTTCAGCGCCGCCTCGACGTCCGCGGCGCGCTCCACGTGGGTGCCGGTGCTGGAGCGGCTGAACGGGAAGACCTGCGCGCCGTAGCGGCGGGCCAGCTCGGCCAGGTCGTGGCCGATGCCGTAGCTGCCGCCGAAGATGACGATGGTGCGGCCCGTCAGCTCCTCGGTGTAGCTGCGGTGGTCGGTGACCCGGGGCGCCTGCGCGGCGGCGAGCTGGAACAGCTTGTCCGCCAGGTGCACGTCGACCGGGTGGGTGACCTTGATGTTCTCGTCGGAGCCGTCGATGACCTTGATCGGCGTGCCCGGCAGGTAGCGCAGCACGACCCCGCAGTCGTCGGTGGCGGCGAAGTGGGGGTCGCCCTCGGCGAGCCGGTAGGCCTCGCGGATGGTGCCCGAGCGGAACGCCTGCGGGGTCTGGCCCCGGCGCAGCGACGAGCGCACCGGGATGTCGGTGATGCAGTCGTTCTCGTCGACCTGGATGATCGTGTCGGCCGACGGGATGGCCACGTCGACCGCGGCGTACGTCCAGAGCGCGTTCACGCACTCGCGCACGATCCGGCCGCTGACCAGGGGCCGCACCGCGTCGTGGAAGAGGATGTTGCAGTCGCCCTCGCCGACCGCGTCCAGCGCGATCCGGGTGGTGGCGTTGCGGGTGTCGCCGCCCTCGATCACCTTGGTGACCTTGCGGAAGCCGGCCTTGTCGACGATCTGCTGGGCGTCGGCGACGTGGCCGGTGGCCATCAGCACGATGATCTCGTCGATCTCGGGGGCCGCCTCGAAGACCGCCAGGGTGTGCTCGATGATCGGCTTGCCGGCGATCTTCAGCAACTGCTTCGGGATGCCGAGACCCAACCGGGTCCCGGTGCCGCCGGCCAGCACCACCGCCACCGTCCGCGAGGGCCGCCACGGCGCCGGGGTCTCCGGTGTGGCGTCCGGGCCAGTGGTGTGGTCCTGCGTCATTGCCGAATCCTCACTCTCAGGGATGCGTGAACAGAAGGTTCCGCCCGCGCGGCGCCGGGATGAACCTTAACGCGCCGGGCGTGCCGCCCCAACGGGACGACGCGGTCCGTACGGCACCGGAAGAGGGTGCCGTACGGCGCGCGCTACTTGCCGTTGGCGAACGCCTCGTACGCCCGCAGGACCTCGTCGGTCGGGCCGTCCATCCGCAGGACGCCCGATTCCAGCCAGATCGTCCGCTCGCAGGTGTCCCGGATCGAGGAGAGCTGGTGGCTGACGAGGAACACCGTGCCGGCGCTCTCCCGCAGCTCCCGCACCCGCTGCTCGCTGCGCTTGCGGAAGCCCTTGTCGCCGGTGGCGAGGGCCTCGTCGATGAGCAGCACGTCGTGCTTCTTGGCCGCCGCGATGGAGAAGCGCAGCCGGGCCGCCATGCCGGAGGAGTAGGTGCGCATCGGCAGCGAGGCGAAGTCGCCCCGCTGGTTGATCCCGGAGAACTCGATGATCTCCGGGGTCTGCCGCTGCACCTCCTCCGGCGGCATTCCCATGGCCAGGCAGCCCAGCACGACGTTGCGCTCGCCGGAGAGGTCGTTGAGCAGGGCCGCGTTCACGCCCAGCAGCGAGGGCTGCCCCTGGGTGTAGACCGCGCCCCGGTTGACCGGCAACAGGCCGGCGATCGCCCGCAGCATGGTCGACTTGCCGGAGCCGTTGCTGCCGATCAGCCCGATCGCCTCGCCCCGGTACGCGGTGAAGCTGACCCCCTTGACCGCGTGCACCTCGCGGATGTTCGGCGCCGAGGTGCGGCTGACCATCCGCTTGAGCGCACCGACCGGGCCGCCGCCCCCGCCGCCGCCCTTGTGCACCCGGTAGATCACGTGCGCGTCGTCGACCACCACGGTCGGGACCCGCTCCTGGATCCGGGGCAGCGTCACCGTCACGTCGTTGGACGACTCGAACTGCTCAACCACGGCCGTACTCCTGTTCGCCCCGCCAGAAGTAGATGAAACCCCCGACGCCCATCACGGTCGCCCAGCCCACCGCGGCCAGCCAGAGCTGGAGCAGGGAGGAGCTGAGCAGCGGCGCCTGCTCCAGCAGCGCGACGCGGGCCAGCTCGATGTAGACCAGCGCCGGGTTGAACTCGACCAGCCGGGAGGCCCAGGCGGGCAGCTGCTCCTCGAACAGCGCCACGCTGTAGAGCACGCCGGAGCCGTACATCCAGGTGCGCAGGACGAAGGGCATGACCTGCTTGAGGTCGGCCAGCTTCGCGCCCATCCGGGCCACCGTCATGGTGAGCCCGGCGTTGAAGACCGCCTGGAGCATGATCGCCGGGACCAGCAGGAGCCAGGCGAAGGTGATCGGCTCGCCGGTCACCAGCACGATGGCGACGAGCACCACCATCGAGCCGAGCAGCTGCTGGAACTGGGTGACCGTGACGGCCAGCGGCAGGCAGGCCCGGGGGAAGTGCAGCGCCCGGATCAGGCCCAGGTTGCCGGTGATCGACTGGGTGCCGTTCTGCACGGCGGTCTGGGTGAAGTTGAAGATGAACAGACCCGTGCAGAGGTACGCGATGAAGTTCGGGATGCTGTCCTGCTTCAGCACCACGCCGAAGATCAGGTAGTAGACCGCCGCGTTGGTCAGCGGGGTGAGCACCTGCCACAGCTGCCCGAGTTTGGCGTTGCTGAACGAGGCGACCAGCTTCGCGTTGGCGTACGCGGCGATGAAGTGCCGGTAGCGCCAGAGCCGCCGGGCGTACTCGCCCAGGGGTGGCCGCTCGCCCGCGACCCGGAGTCCGTACCGGGCGGCCAGTTGCGCCTGGGACAGGCCGGAGTCGGGATCGGCCAGCGCGGTGTTGGCCATGGGATGGGCGCTCCGATCTTTCGTGACGACGGATGAGGCGCGACGATGGAACCAAGCGTGGAGCGCCGCCTCGCCGCTGCGTGGACAGTAGTCCGAAACACGTCGGGACGCAACCGTACCGTCGTTGCGCTACATTGTTCCTCGTGACAGCCGAGACGAGCTCCAGGTGACGACCGAGAAGAGGCGGGCGCCGGCCGGCGCGGCGGTGCTCCGGGACGACATCACCACCGCCATCCGCCGCGCGCTGATGCAGGAGCTCGCCGCGGTCGGCTACGGCCGGCTCTCCATCGAGGCGGTGGCCCGCCGGGCCGGGGTGAGCAAGACCGCGATCTACCGGCGTTGGAGTTCGAAGCTGGAACTGGTGCTGGAGATCGTCGCGGCGGCGGCCACCGGGAAGCTGCCGGCGCTGGACACCGGCACCCTGCGCGGCGACCTCCAACTGCTCTTCCAGGTGGTGGCGCACGCGCTGCGGCACCCGCTGGCCTCGCAGATCATCCCCGACCTGCTCGCCGAGGCGGCCCGCAACCCCACCATCGACCAGACCCTGCAGCAGGTGCTGCGGGCGCGGCAGCAGGAGATCGGCGGCCGGCTGATCGGCCGCGCGGTGCAGCGCGGCGAGCTGCCGCCCGACACCGACCCCGAGGCGGCCGTCGACCTGATCGTCGGCCCGCTCTACTGGCGGTTGGCGATCGCCCGGACCCCGCTGACCGACGCGTACCTGGACATGCTGGTCGAGGCGGTGGCCACCGGGCTCGGCGCGGGCGCGGGGGTGCCCCGGCCGCGCGGGGCGGCGGCGGACGCCACGCCCGCCTGACCGGCCGGGATCAGCGCGGCGCGTCCACCGGGAGCCGGGAGACGATGTGCCGGGCGATCTCCAGCGAGCTGGTCGCGGCGGGGGAGGGCGCGTTCAGCACGTGCACCTGCCGGTCCGCCTCGACGATCAGGAAGTCGTCCACCAGGCCGCCGTCCGGCAGGATCGCCTGGGCGCGGACGCCGGCCCCGGCCCGGACGATGTCGGCCGGGGTCAGCTCCGGCACCAGCCGGGCCAGGCTCGCCGCGAACCGCTTCTTCGACAGCGACCGGGCCACCTCGGTCAGCCCGTAGCGGTAGTGCCGACGGCCCAGCGCCCACAGGCCCCGGTAGGTCAGCTCGTCCCAGACGTCGCGTGGGCTGACCCGGCCCCAGGAGTAGCCCTCCCGGGCGGTCGCCAGCACCGCGTTCGGGCCGGCGTGCACGCTGCCGTCGATCATCTTCGTCAGGTGCACCCCGAGGAACGGGAACTGCGGGTCCGGCACCGGGTAGATCAGCCCGCGCACCAGGCCCTGCCGCTGCGGCACCAGCTCGTAGTACTCGCCCCGGAACGGCACGATGCGCACCGGCGTGGGCACCCCGGCCAGCCGGGAGATGCGGTCCGCGTGCAGGCCGGCGCAGTTGATGAGGACGTCGGCCACCACCTCGCCGCGGGTGGTGCTCACCACCACGCCCTCCGGCCGGGTGGCCACGCCGGTGACCTCGGTCCGCGTCCGCAGGTCCGCCCCGCCCGCCGCGAGCAGCTCGGCGAGCTTGCGGCAGACCGCCCCGAAGTCGACGATGCCGGTCGAGGCGACGTGCAGCGCGGCGACGGCGGCCACGTGCGGCTCGTACTCGGCCGCCTCGGCGGCCTCGATCAGCCGCACCGGCAGACCGTTGGCGAGGGCGCGCTCGTGCAGGGCGCGCAGCCGGGGCAGCTCCTCCGGGTCGGTGGCGACGATCAACTTCCCGCAGATGTCGTACGCGAGCCCGTGCCGCTCGCAGAACTCGACCATCGACGCGCTGCCGGCCTTGCACATGGTGGCCTTCAGGCTGCCCGGCTTGTAGTACACCCCGGCGTGGATGACGCCCGAGTTGTGGCCCGTCTGGTGGGCCGCCCAGCCGGCCTCCTTCTCCAGCACGGTGACCTGGTCCCCGGGCCGGTCGCTCATCAGCCGGTGTGCCACGGCGAGCCCGACGATGCCGCCACCCACCACCACGAACCTGGTCATCTCATCTCCCCTGCCGACGCCGCGACCGATGGTAACCAAGTCCGCCCGCGCGCCCGACTCGCGGACGACCCGCCCGGTTGGCCTAGACTGCTCCGGGTCCATCACTCTGGGGGTCACATGTCTGA
The DNA here is from genome assembly GCF_051386395.1 of Micromonospora sp. URMC 106. Taxonomy (NCBI): domain Bacteria; kingdom Bacillati; phylum Actinomycetota; class Actinomycetes; order Micromonosporales; family Micromonosporaceae; genus Micromonospora; species Micromonospora sp. URMC 106. The sequence goes on along the minus strand of NZ_JBPQTP010000143.1, from coordinate 3,851 downwards.
GGTCATCGCGCTCGGCCAGCCCACGGTCGGCGAGGCGGAACTCGCGGCCATCGCCGAGGTCTTCGCCTCCGGCTGGCTCGCCGGCTCCGGGCCCACCTGCCGCCGCTTCGAGGAGCGCTTCGCCGCCACCGCCGGCACCCGGCACGCCCTCGCCACCAGCAACTGCGGCTCGGCGCTGCACCTCGCGCTGCTCACTCTCGGTGTCAAGCCGGGCGACGAGGTGATCGTCGGCGACTACACCTTCCCGGCCACCGGGCACTCGGTGATGTGGACCGGCGCCAAGCCGGTCTTCGCCGACGTGCGGCCGGACACCTGGACGGTCGACCCGGCCGCCGTCGAGGCCGCCGTCACCCCGCGCACCGTCGGCATCATCGCCGTCGACGCGTTCGGGCAGCCGGCCGACTACGACGAGCTGCGCGCCATCGCCGACAAGCACGGCCTGTTCCTCGTCGAGGACGCCGCCTGCTCCGCCGGCGCCACCTACAAGGGCCGCCCCGCCGGCAGCCTGGCCGACGTCGCCACCTTCAGCTTCCACGGGCGCAAGGGCATCACCGCCGGCGAGGGCGGGGCCTACGTCACCGACCGCGACGACCTCGCCGCGCACGCCCGCAAGCTGCACACGTACGGGGTGGAGGGGGCGCTCACCCGCGCCGAGCTGTCGCACCTGCCGATCCCGACCTTCACGGAGCTGGGCTACAACTACCGGCTCTCCGACATCTCCGCGGCGATCATGCTCGCCCAGCTCGACCGGTTGCCGGACCTGCTGGCCGCGAAGCGGCGCACCGCGGCCCGCTACGGCGAGCTGCTCAAGGACCACGAGCTCATCACCACCCCGTACGAGGCGCCGGACCGCGAGCACCCCTGGCAGTCGTACGTCGTCACGCTGGACCCGTCGGTCGACCGGGGCGCGGTGGCGCTGGCGCTGCGGCAGCGCGGCGTGCAGTGCACCTTCGGCACGTACGCTTCGCACGTCCAGCCGCTCTACGGCCAGAGCACGCCCTGCCCGGTCTCGGCGGACCTGTTCGCCCGGCACCTGGCCATCCCGATGCACGCCAACCTCACCGACGCCCAGGTCGAGACCGTCGCGACCACGCTGGTAGACGTCGTCAACACCGCGGCCACCAGCCGCTGACCCCCCAGGAAGGACACGCTCCGCCATGTCGAAGCAGACCGTCTTCATCACCGGAGGCGCGGGCTTCATCGGCCTGCACGTGGTGCCCATGCTGTTGGAGAAGGGCTACAAGGTCCGCATCTTCGACAACATGTTCCGCGGTGACCGCAACCGCGTCGCGGAGCTGGTGGCCACCGGCGACGTCGAGCTGATCGACCAGGACGTCCGCTACGGCGGCGCCGTGCACGCGGCCATGAAGGGCTGCGACTACGTGATCCACCTCGCCGCGGTCTCGATCAACAAGAGCCAGGCCGACCCGTACGAGTCGATCGACATCAACATGGTCGGCAACCACAACGTGTTCGCCGCCGCCGCCGACCACGGTGTCAAGCGGCTGGTCTTCGCGTCGTCGGCGTCGGTCTACGGCGACCCGAAGAAGCTGCCGATGCACGAGGACGACCGGCTCGACCCGCTCACCCCGTACTGCATCTCGAAGCGGGCCGGCGAGGACCTGCTCGGCTTCTACCAGCGCAGCAAGGGCCTGAACTGGATCGCCCTGCGGTTCTTCAACGTCTACGGCCCGGGCCAGAAGCCGACCGCCTACTACACCTCCGTGATCAACCACTTCGTCAAGCGCCTGAAGAACGGCGAGCCGCCGGTCATCGACGGCAAGGGCGAGCAGTCGATGGACTTCATCCACGTCCACGACATCGCCCGCTCCGTGGTCGCCGCGATGGAGGCCGAGCAGGGCAACGTGCCGGTCAACATCGGCACCGGCATCGACACCTCGATCGCCACCCTGGCCGAGATCCTGATCAAGGCCGTCGGCGTGGACGTGCAGCCGCAGTTCAACCCGCGTGAGGTGCTGGTCAGCCGCCGCGCGGCCGACATCACCCGGGCCCGCGAGGTGCTCGGCTGGGAGCCGACCATCGCCGTCGAGGACGGCATGACCGACCTCATCAAGACCGAGGTCGCGTGACCCAGGCATCGCCCGCCGGGGGTCCGTCGCACGACGGGCTCCCGGCGAACCCGTACAACCCGCACGCCTGGGTCATCGGCGAGCCGGTGATCGGCGCCGGGACGTGGATCGGCGCGTTCACCGTCATCGACGGCTCCGGCGGGCTGACCATCGGCGCCGGCTGCGACATCAGCTGCGGCGCGCAGATCTACACCCACTCCACCGCCCGGCGTTGCGTGTCGGGGCGTGCCTATGCTTCGGTGGACCGGGCGCCGGTGGTGATCGGCGACCGGGTGTTCATCGGGGCGAACGCGACCGTGATGATGGGCGTCACCATCGGTGACGGCGCGGTCGTCGGCGCGGGGGCCGTGGTCACCCGAGACGTGCCACCAGGGGCGGTCGTGACGGGGGTCCCGGCCCGGGTGGTCTCCACAGTCGAGTTGGACGGCGGCGATGTCCGGTTCGTCCCTGTAGCGGAGAGCTAGGAGCACCCCTCCCGTGCGTATCGCAGTCGTCAACAACTTCTTCCCGCCGCGCGCGGGCGGAAGCTCGCACCTGTCCGAGTCGCTCGCCAAGGGCTACGCCGCCGAGGGGCACGACGTGCTGGTGCTCACGGCCGCCTACCAGGACGCCCCGGCGGTCGAGGAGCGCGACGGGATGCGGATCGTCCGGCTGCCGGCGTGGATGCTGCCGCAGACCCGGCTGGCCGTCAGCTTCGACATCTCGTTCACCAGCCGGCCCAGCCTGCTGCGCCGCGTCCGCAAGCTGCTCGACGAGTTCCGACCGGACGTCATCCACCAGCACGGCCAGTTCTTCGACCTGACCTGGGCGACCGCGCTCTACGCGCGCAAGCGCCGGGTGCCGGCGCTGCTGTCCATCCACACCCGGCTGGAGAACCCGCAGGCCCGCTACGCGAAGGTGTTCCGTGGGCTGGACGCGACCATGGTCAAGCCGTTCATGTGGCGGTCCAAGCCGCGGCTCGTGGTGATGGACGTGCTCATGCAGGAGTACATCGAGGCCCGCTACCAGGGCGCGCACTCCGGCCTGGTGCCGATCCCGGTCGGGGTGGACCCGGACTGGGTGCTCGGCGGCAACGCCCAGCGCGTCCGTGAGCGGCACGACCTGGGCTCCTCGCCGGTGATCCTGTCGGTGGGGCACGTCATCCCGCTGCGCGACCGCGTCGCGCTGGTCGAGGCGCTGCCCCAGGTGCTGGCCCGGGTGCCGGACGCGAAGCTGCTCATCTGCGGGCAGGTCTACTACGGGCTGTTCGCGGAGCGGGCCCGGGCGCTCGGCGTCGAGCACGCCGTCATCGCGGCCGGCAAGGTGGCCAAGAGCGAGATCCCCGACTACCTGGCCGCCGCGACGGTCGAGTCGCACGAGCAGGGGCTCGGCCTCGGCACGGCGACGCTGGAGGCGATGGCGGCGGGCGTGCCCGTGGTGGCGCCCGCGCGGGCGGACAACTTCCCCGGCATCTCCCTGCGCGACGGCGAGAACGTCCTGCTCTGCCGGCCCGGCGACGTGTCCGGCCTGGCCGAGCGGCTGATCGCCGCGTTGACCGACCCGGCCCTGGCCAAGCAGATCGGGGTCAACGGCCAGTCGCTCATCCGGGAGCGCTTCAGCCTCGACCGGGTGCTGCACCGGCACCTGGAGGTGCTCGGCGAGATGGCGGCCGCCCGCCGCCGCTGACCGTACGCCCGAACGCCGGTGCCCCCGGCGTCGATGAGGAAGGGCGCCATGGTGGCGACCAGCACGGCCTCCCGGACGCCGAGCCCGGAGGGGGAG
>NZ_JBPQTP010000142.1:0-15259 GCF_051386395.1 Micromonospora sp. URMC 106 | reverse complement strand
CGTGGTGGGCGGGGTGGTGGTGGGCGGGGTCGGGCCGGTCACCCCGCCGGTCGCGGTGCCGCCGCTCCAGGTGTGCGCGCCGCCGGTCGCCGTCCGGCCCGCCGGCACGTCGAGCCGCGTGCCGTCGGAGAACGTCACCGTCAGCGGCGCGGCGGTGATGTTGCTCGCCACGTAGGTGCGGGCGCCGTTGCGCTGGAAGACCGCCGCCAGGGGGTGGTTGGCGGTGACGCCGGTGTGGACCTGGCCGAGCGCGGCGAGGTTGCGGATCCAGTGGAAGGTGTGCGCCCGGCTCTCGCCCTCCTCCGGGGTGTGGCCGGGGTTGGCGCGGAGCTTCGCCAGGGCCGCGTCGGGGTCGCCGAGCGCCAGGAACTGCCAGTGGATGTCCTGCCACACCGTCGGCTCGCCGCCGTTGTTGCGGACCAGCTCCTGGTAGTTCGCCCGGTTGTAGGCCGGGTGGTGGCCGAGGTAGAGGTGCCCGCCGGTGATCGGGAGCATGTTGATGCCCTGGATCATCTCCGGCTCCGCGCTGAACCAGGTGGCGTACGCCCCGCCGTCGCCCCAGACCATGCCGACCGTCGAGTGCCCGAACGTCGCCGGGTAGTTCTCGTCGGTCACGTCGAACCAGTACTCCTGGATCGCGGCGGCCTGGGTGGTGTGGATGAAGATGCCGGCGTCCCGCACGGCGGTGTTGCCGGTGGCCTGTCCCCACTGGATGAGGGCACTGGCGAAGTTCATCCCCTCGGACGAGGACTCCTGGTTGTTGCCGGCGTGGAACGAGCCGTGCCCGGCGGCCCAGTCGTGCCCGGCGTAGATGTCGAAGTCCCGCAGGTACGGGAAGCGGCCGTCGGCGCGGTCGTAGTTGTTCGCGTCCCGGATCAGCAGGTCGACCATGCCGCCGTACTGGTCCTGGCGGGCCCAGGCCGGGTCGAACTTGGCCAGGGTGGCGGCGGCGGCGACGAAGTAGCCGTAGTGGAAGTGGTGGTCGTTGAGTTCCTGGTCGGAGCCGTAGGAGGCCGGGTAGCCGATGAGGGTGCCCCAGTTGCGGTCGTAGTGGAAGACGCCCTCGGTCTCGCCGGGCGTGGCGGTGAGCCAGTCGGTGAGCGTGCCCCGGATGGCGTTCAGCGCGGCGGTCCGGGTCTCCGCGTCGCCGACCTGGTCGGCGATCTCGGCGATCCGGGCGGCCCGGCCCAGGCCCTTGCCCGTCCAGTAGGTGTCGGTGCCGCGCTGGTCCATCGGGTTGCCCCGCACCGCCGCCAGGTGGTTGCGCAGCGTGGTCAGGTCGGCTCCGGCGCCGGTCGCCACGGCGGGCACCTCCGGCAGCACCCCGTGGAACCTCATCGAGGTGCGGAACGCGTCGACGCCGGCGAGCACCTTCATCCGGCCGCGCGCCGACGGATAGGTCAGCGCCAGCGGGGTGGCGCCGGTCAGCGAGCGCCACTGGTGCGGGTAGAGGCTGGCCACCGTCCGGGTGGCGGTGCCCTCCCGGGGCGTCGTGGTGAAGGCGTACGTGGTGGTGACGGTGCTGGTCGCCGGGTCGTACGCGTACGAGACCCGGGTGCCGGTGACGTGGGCGTGGGCGTACCGGCCGTAGGTGGCGGCCAGTTCGGCGCGGGACGCGGCGTCGGTGCTCGGCGTGGTGGGCAGCAGGGCGACCGAGAAGTAGCCCCTGCCGGCCAGGTTGGACGTGATCCGTCCGCCGTTGACGGACCAGGTGGCGCCGGTGGGCGCGTACGCGACGTAGTCGTGCCCCCGGACGGTGAAGCCGATCGTGGCGCCGCTGTTCGACCAGACCGTGGCGCTGCCGCCGGTGGCGTTGACCAGGGCGTCGCCGCCGCTGGTGCGGAAGTACGCGAACGGCAGGCCGTGGCCGATGGTGGCCCGCATGGTGCGGGCGCCGTCGTTCCAGTACGGGGTGACGGTCCAGTCGGTCCAGCCGTCGACCTTGACGACGGGGGCGCCGAGCGCGGCCACGCCGACCCGGATGTCCTCGGCGTACGCGTACTTGAACTCGCCGACGCCGGTGGGGCTGCCGCCGACCGACGGGGTGGAGGTGGCCGAGAGGCCGAGCCCGTCGCCGAAGGGCTGGTAGGAGACGGGGTGGGCGTGCAGCGGCTCACTGTAGGAGCAGTTGGTCCGCTTCCACAGCAGGGACGACCACCAGTCGTTGGTGGGGATCGGCCCGGCGGGCGCGTCGGCGGTGGCGAACTGCCGGGGGTTGGTGGTCATGTCCCCGCAGCCGGTGGGCAGGGGGCCGACGCGGTCGGTGGTGTAGCTGCCGGCGCCGACGGTGGCGGCCTCGGCGGGGGTGGTGGCGACGACGGCCAGGCCGCCGAGGGCGAGGGCCAGGGCGGAGGTGGCCGCCACGGCCCAGGTGCGGCGGGTCGCGGGAGGTTTCACAGTGCCTCCGGTCGGGGGAGTGCCGGTCGGGGACGGGGTGCGGGCCGGCATGCGAATTGTCAGGAAAGTCGCTTCGGAGAGCGCTCTCTTGAGGCGGGACGCTAGCCCAGCAGCTTGACTCTCGTCAATGTTTCCGAGCGGTGAACCACTGATGTCGACAATTGCAGGCGCCGGGCGGGCGCCGGGCGGGCGCTGGGCGGGCGTCGGGGACGTCCGGCCCCGAGGGGCGGTCAGCCCGTCGTCGCCGGAGCCTTCGGGCAGCCGTGCCGGCGGTGCCACGCGGCCACCTCGGCGGCCGGCTCCCGGTTGCCCTCGCGCCGCCACGAGTCCAGGTACGGCGCCGGCCACACCACGCCCCGCCGGATCCACCAACCGTCCCGGCCGGTGCACGGCGGGGAGATGCCGAAGTGCAGGTGGCAGACGTTGTTCGCGTTGCCCGTCTTGCCGACCGCGCCGAGCCGCTGCCCGGCCCGCACCCGCACCCCCGCGTCGATCCCGTCGGCGATCTCCCGCAGGTGCGAGCCGTAGTAGCGCACCCCGTCGTCGCCGAGCAGCGAGACCGACAGCCCGCCGTTGTGGGGCCCCCGAGGGCCCCGCCTGTCGAACCGGTCGACCCGGCTGACCTCCAGGATCACGCCGTCGATCACCGCCACCACGGGCTCGCCGCAGTCGGCGAAGATGTCCGTCCCCGGGTAGGCCGAATGGGTCGGGTGGTAGGCGACGTCCGCCGCGCGTACCGGAAAGACATGCGGCAGCCCGGCGCGGGTCGGCGCCGCCGACGGGCCGGTCGGGGCGGCGGAGGGCGGCGCCGGCTGCGCGGCCGTGGCGGGCAGGCTCGCGCGGGGGGTGTCGGGCACCGGCCCGGGCCGGGTCGTCGCGCAGCCGGCGGCCAGCACCGGCACGAGCAGCAACAGGACCGGGTACGCCGGACGCGCGCGGCGGCGTCCGATCGTCGGCGAGGGCATCCGGACATCCTGACAGAGTCGGTACGGTGGGACGAGGTCCACGGCGGAGGGGAGGGGTCGGTGACGACCGGACGGTACGCCTTTCCGCCCGACCCTGGCTTCCGGCCGGCGCCGCGCGCCCCCTCGGGGCTCTTCCCGGCCGGGCCGCCGTCGCGGCCCACCTACCGCGAGCCGCACCCGGTCACCGGCGCGGGCGTCGCCGCGGGCGGCGGCGCGGCAACCCTCTGGCTGCTCCTGTTCGGCCTGCTCGGCCGCAGCGTGTTCGAGTACGCCTGGTGGACGGTGCTGGCCGGCGGGCTGGCCTGGCTGGCCGCGCTGCTGCTGGTCCGCGCGGGCGACCGGGGGGTGGCCACCGGCATCGCGATCGTCACCGCCGGCGGGTGGAGCATCGCCGCCGCCATCGTGGCGGCCCGCTGGGCGTCGAGCGGAAACTGGCCGCTCTGGTAGGCCGTCGTCGCGGGTGCCCGGTTCGCGCGGCTGCGCTGCGTCGCGGGCCGGCTGCGCAGCGAATCCCGTCTTGACGTGGCCGCCCGGACTCGGCACCCTCGGCGGTATGGCCTGGACCACTCCGCGCCTCGATCCCGAGCGCAGCCGTCGTCGCCAGCAGCTCCTCGCCGAGTTGGCGGGTGCCCGGGCGGTCCGCCAGCGCGAGCGGCCGCAGCGGGTACGCAGCGAGCGGCTGCGGGAGCTCATCGCCACCCGCCGTCGCGTCGCGGGCTGACGAGTTTTCCCCAGGATTGACCGGCCCTTCGGGGCGTTGACCGGTCGCCTGCCGACCCGACCGGCTAACGTGCACGCGTAACGGGTCGGCGTGCTGAGGCTTATTGGGGGGACCGTGTCGTACTTCGCTGCGGCGGTCGTGCGTGACGACAGCGGTTGGACCGCCGCCGAGGTGAACCTGCGGGGTGTCACCGACCTCGACGAGGTCGCCGACCGGCTGCGCGACGTCGACCAGGACGCCGACCTGTCGCTGCTCTTCGTCGAGGCGGAGGACGCGTACCTGGTGATCCTGCGCCTGGACGAGGGGGAGGACCTGCGGGTCTTCGGTTCCGACTCGGCGTACGCGGAGGAGTCCCGGCTGGGCGCCCTGCTGGTCGGCGACCTCAAGACCTCGGTGACGGGGCTGGACGACACCGACGAGCCGCGCCCGGCCCCCTCCGGCGACGAGGAGACCGAGCAGCCCGCCGTCGACCCCGAGGCCGACCCGGTCGGCGACGCCGACATCCTGGCCGACCTGGGGGTCTCCGCGCAGAAGCTGCTCAACCTCTGCGCGCACGAGGGCATGATGCCCGCCGACGTCACCGCCGAGGTGTGCCAGGTGCTCGGCTGCGCCGACGAGGTCGAGGAGCTGCGTGAGGTCTGACGGGTCCGTCGGGCCGGGCCGGTCGGGGGCGGGCGGCGGCGAGCCGGCCGACGCCACCGATCCGGCTCTGGAGACCGTACGACCGGGGCAGCCGACCCCGGGCTCGGTCGGCCGGGTCGGGCCCGGCGCCGACGAGTGGCTGGCCGACCCGGACGGCGCCGGTCGGCGGCAGCGGCACGAGGTGTGGATGCGCCGGGCGCTGGAGGTGGCGGTCACCGGTCCCGCCTCCGCCGGCGCGGACGGCGACGGCGGCGCGGACGACATCCCGGTCGGCGCGGTGCTCTACGGGCCGGACGGCGCCGAGCTGGCGATCGGGCGCAACGAGCGCGAGCTGACCGGCGACCCGACCGCGCACGCCGAGGTGCTGGCGTTGCGCCGGGCCGCCGAGCGGTTGGGCCGCTGGCGGCTCGACGGCTGCACGCTGGTGGTCACCCTGGAGCCCTGCACCATGTGCGCGGGCGCGCTGGTGCTGGCTCGGGTGTCCACTGTGGTGTTCGGCGCCTGGGAGCCGAAGACCGGAGCGGCCGGCTCGCTCTGGGACGTGCTGCGCGACCGCCGGCTCAACCACCGGCCGGAGGTCTACGGCGGCGTCCTGGAGCCGGAGAGCGCCGCGCTGCTGCGCGCCTTCTTCCGCTGACCGCCCGGGGAGGGTGCGGATCAGGCGGGCGGCAGCTCGACCGTGACGTCCAGCCCGCCCCCGTCGCGGGGCCGGGCCGTCACCGTGCCGCCGTGCGCCCGGGCCACCGCCCGGACGATGGACAGCCCCAGGCCGAACCCGCGGCCACCGCCGACCCGCTCCCCGGAGAGCCGGCGGAACGGCTCGAAGATGGTCTCCACCTCGTAGCCGGGCACCGCCGGGCCGGTGTTGCTCACGGTCAGCGTCGGCCGCCCGGCCACCAGGCCGGTGCTGACCGCGACCCACCCGCCGGCCGGCAGGTTGTGCCGCAGCGCGTTCTCCACCAGGTTGGTGGTGAGCCGTTCCAGCAGCACCGGGTCGCCCGTGACCGGCGCCGCCGCCAGCTCCCGGGTCACCGCCGGCCCGTCGCCCGCCCGGACCGCCTGGTCGACGACGTGCGTGGCCACCTCGGCGAGGTCGACCCGGGACCGGGCGGTCAGTTCGTTCTCCGAGTCGGCCAGGGTGAGCAGGCCGTCGATCAGCCGTTCGTGCCGCTCGTTCACCGCGAGCAGCGACTCGCCCAGCCGGCGGACGTCCTCGGACGCGCCCGGCCGGGTGACGGCCAGCTCGATCAGCGCACGGTTGAGCGCCAGCGGGGTGCGCAGCTCGTGCGAGGCGTTCGCGACGAACCGGCGCTGCCCGTCGAACGAGCGGTCGAGCCGCTCCACCATCTCGTCGAAGGTGTCCGCCAGCTCCCGGACCTCGTCCCGCGGCCCGTGCAGCGAGATGCGTTCGTGCAGCCCTCGTCCGGCCACGTCGGCGCCGGCGATCCGCCGGGCGGTCCCGGTGATCTGGTGCAGCGGTTGCAGCGCCCGGCCGGCGACCAGCCACCCGAACGCGATGGCCACCACGGAGACCAGGGTCAGCGCGATGCCACCCTGGGTGAGCAGCGAGTACAGGGTCTGCTCCCGGGCGTCGTCCTGGGCCCTGTTGACCAGCAGCCGCAGTTGCTCGGCCTGGACGCCGTCGAGCTTGGTCTCCACCCCGTGGACGACCGGCTTGACGTCGCGCAGCGCCACCCCGAACGGCTGCGCCGTGCGCTGCTCGACCAGCACGTAGGTGACCGCGAGCAGGACCAGCCCGGCGACCAGGAAGAGGCCGCCGTAGATCAGGGTCAGCCGGGCCCGCAGCGAGAGGCGCTTCACGAGATCCGGTATCCCACACCGGGCACGGTCTCGACCACCGGCGGGTCGCCCAGCTTGCGGCGCAGCTTCATCACGGTGACCCGGACCACGTTGGTGAACGGGTCGATGTGCTCGTCCCAGGCCCGTTCCAGCAGTTCCTCGGCGGAGACCACCGCGCCGTCGGCGCGCAGCAGCTCGACCAGCACCGCGAACTCCTTGCGGGACAGCGGCACGTACCGGCCGTCCCGGTGCACCTCGCGGCGGCCCGGGTCGACCACGATGCCGGCCCGGACCAGGGTGGGCGGTGCGGCCCGGCGGGCCCGCCGGCTCAGCGCGTGCACCCGGGCCGAGAGCTCGACCAGGGCGAACGGCTTGGTCAGGTAGTCGTCGGCGCCGAGCGCCAGGCCGGCCACCCGCTCCCGGACGGCCGCCGCCGCGGTGAGCATCAGCACCCGGGTCTCCCCGCCGCCGTCCACGATCGCCCGGCACACCTCGTCGCCGTGTACCAGCGGCAGGTCCCGGTCGAGGACGACCACGTCGTAGTCGTTGACGCCGAGCCGCTCCAGCGCCGCGTCGCCGTCGTACGCGACGTCCACCGCGAACGCCTCCCGGCGCAGCCACTCGGCGATGCTCTCCGCGAGCAGGCTCTCGTCCTCCACCACCAGCACTCTCACCCGCCAATGGTGCCGCGCCCCGGATAACGCCGCCGTTAACGCCGACGGTTACGCCCGGGATACGCCCCTTGCCGTCGACTGACCGGGACGCCCGGCGGACCGCCGGGCCGAACGGGGGGTGCCCGGCGGCTTCCGTCGGGCCCATCGGGAAGCGCCCGGCGGCTCTCGCCGGGCGGAGAGGAAGCGTGTCATGCGACGAGGACTACTCGCGGTGCCGCTGCTGGTCGCCCTGGCCGCCGCCGGCTGCGGCGGGCCCGGCGACGGACCGGCGGTGGCGACGGCGGGCGGAGCCGGCGGCGCCGAACCGGTGCCGGCCTCCGCCGCCGCCCAGCTCAGCGACGAGGAACGGCAGCTGAGGTTCGCCGAGTGCATGCGGGAGAACGGGGTGGAGGTGCCGGACCCGGAGCCGGGCGGCGGCCGGCTGTTCCGGTTCGACGGGCAGACCGACCCGGCCAAGGTGCAGGCGGCCATGGAGAAGTGCCGTCAGCACCTGCCGAACGGCGGGGAGAAGCGCAAGCTCGACCCGGAGCAGGTGGAGCGGCTGCGCAAGTTCTCCGCCTGCATGCGCGAGAACGGCGTGCCCGAGTTCCCGGACCCCTCCGCGGAAGGCGGCATCCAGCTGCGGCTCGACGCGGTCGACGTCAAGGACGCGAAGGTGAAGGCCGCGATGGAGAAGTGCCGGCAGTATGCGCCGAAGATCGCCGGAGCCGCGCGGTGAACGCTCGCCGGTTCCGGCTCCGGACGGTCGCGCTGACCGCCGCCGTCGTGGTCGCGGCCGCCGCCGGTGTCGTCGCCGCGGTGGGCTTCGACGGGACCGACCGCAGCAGCACCGCCGCCGCCGACACCGCCCCGCCGGCCACCGCCACGGTCACCCGGCGGACGCTGACCGACGCCCAGACCGTCGACGGCGAGCTGGGGTACGGCACCACCCGCACCGCCACCGCCCGGCTCACCGGGACGATCACCGCGGTGCCGGACACCGGTGCGACGGTGCGGCGGGGCGGGCGGCTGTACGCCGTGGACAACGACCCGGTGCTGCTGCTGTACGGGTCGCTGCCCGCGTACCGGGTGCTCGAACCCGGGGTGGAGGGGGCGGACGTCGAGCAGTTCGAGCGGAACCTGCGGGCGCTCGGCCACGACGGCTTCACGGTCGACGACGAGTACACCGGCGGCACCGCCGACGCGGTCCGGCAGTGGCAGGAGGAGCTGGGGCTGCCCGAGACCGGCCGGGTCGAGCCGGGCCGGGTCGTCTACGCGGCCGGCGCGGTCCGGGTGGAGAGCCACCAGGCGGCGCCCGGGGACGCGGCCCAGCCGGGCCAGGCGGTGTTGACGTACACCGGCACCAGCCGGCTGGTCACCGTCGAGCTGGACGTCGACGACCAGCGGCTGGCGAAGAAGGGCGGCGCGGTCGACGTCGGCCTGCCGGGCGGCGAGCCCGTCGCCGGGAAGATCGAGAGCGTGCAGACGGTGATCGACGCCGGCACGGGCGGCGCTGCCGGGCAGTCCACGGAGGCGGAGACGAAGATCGAGGTCACCGTGTCGCTGGCCGACCCGGCGAAGCTCGCCGGGTACGACCAGGCGTCGGTGGAGGTCACCTTCACCGCGGCCGAGCGGCCCGACGTGCTCACCGTGCCGGTGGCCGCGCTGCTGGCCCTCGCCGAGGGCGGCTACGGGGTGGAGGTGGTCGACGCGGGGCGGAGCCGGATCGTCCCGGTCACCACCGGGCTCTTCGCCGCCGGTCAGGTCGAGATCAGCGGCCCGGACGTGGCCGAGGGCATGACCGTGGGGATGCCGGCATGACCGCCGACGCCGTCGTGTTGGACGGGGTGAGCCGGACGTACCCGGGCGGGGTGGTGGCGCTGCGCGAGGTGTCGCTGCGGATCGGGTACGGCGAGCTGCTGGCGATCGTGGGCCCGTCCGGGTCGGGCAAGTCCACGATGCTGCACCTGATCGGCACGCTGGACCGCCCGTCCGCCGGCCGGGTCCGGATCGACGGGCACGACGTGGCGACCCTGCCGGACCGCCGGCTGGCCGCGCTGCGGGCCCGCCGGATCGGCTTCGTCTTCCAGCAGTTCCACCTCGCCGCCGGCACGCCGGTGCTGGACAACGTCGCGGACGGGCTGCTCTACGCCGGCGTGCCCCGACGGGAGCGGCGGCGGCGCGCGGAGGCCGCGCTCGACCGGGTCGGGCTGGGTCACCGGCTGGCGCACCGGCCGCACGAACTCTCCGGCGGCGAGCGGCAGCGGGTCGCGGTCGCCCGGGCGGTGGTCGGGGAGCCGGCGGTGCTGCTCGCCGACGAGCCGACCGGCAACCTCGACTCGGCGGCCGGCGCCGGGGTGCTCACGCTGCTGCGCGAGCTGCACGCGGCCGGCACCACGGTCGTGGTGATCACGCACGACCGGGAGATCGCCGACGGGCTGCCCCGCCAGGTGCGGATGCGGGACGGCCGGGTGGTGGCCGACTCGGCGCAGCCGGCCGTCGTGGGGGTGCGCTGATGGCCGTGGACACCCGGCGCGACAGGCGTGGGCTGACGGTCGTGGACACCCGACCGCCGCTGGTCCCGGCCCGGCTGGGGCCGGCGGACGTGCTCCGGGTCGGTGGGGTGGGGCTGCGCACCCGGCCGCTGCGCGCGTTCCTCTCCGCGCTGGGCATCGCGATCGGCATCGCGGCGATGGTGGCGGTGGTCGGCATCTCGTCGTCGTCCCGCGCCGACCTGGATCGCACGCTGGACCGGCTCGGCACCAACCTGCTCACCGTGGCCCCGGGCAGCACGCTCTTCGGCGACCAGGCCCGGCTCCCGGTGGAGTCGGTCGCCATGATCCGCCGGATCGGGCCGGTGACCGGGGCGGCCGCCACCGGGCAGGTGCCGGACACGCCGGTCTACCGCTCCGACCGCATCCCGGCGGGCGAGACGGGCGGCATCGCCACCCGGGCCGCCCAGCTCGGGCTGCTCGACACCGTGGGCGCGACGGTACGCAGCGGCACCTGGCTGAACGGGGCCACCGAGCGGTACCCGGCCGTGGTGCTCGGTGACGCCGCCGCCCGGCGGCTCGGCCTCGGGGCGGCCGGCCCGGACGTGCAGGTCCACCTCGGCGGGCGCTGGTTCACCGTGGTCGGCATCCTGGCGCCGGCCCCGCTCGCCAAAGAGCTGGACGGCTCGGCGCTGGTCGGCTGGCCGGCGGCGGAGGCGTACCTGGGCTTCGACGGGCACCCGACGACCGTCTACACGCGGTCCCGGGAGGCGTCGGTGGAGGCGGTCCGGTCGGTGCTCGGCGCGACCGCGAACCCGGAGGCGCCGAACGAGGTGGAGGTGTCCCGGCCGTCGGACGCGCTGGCGGCCGCGGAGGCCACCGACGAGGCGTTTACCGGGCTGCTGCTCGGCCTCGGCGCGGTGGCGCTGCTGGTCGGTGGTGTCGGGGTGGCGAACACGATGGTCATCTCGGTGCTGGAGCGGCGCGCGGAGATCGGGCTGCGCCGCTCGCTGGGCGCCACCCGGGGGCAGGTCCGCACCCAGTTCCTGGCCGAGTCGTTGCTGCTCTCCGCGCTCGGCGGGGCGGGCGGGGTGCTGCTCGGCATCCTGGTGACCGCCGGCTACGCGTTCTCCCAGGGGTGGCCGACCGTGGTGCCGGCCTGGGCGGTGGCCGGCGGCGTGGCGGCGACCCTGGTGATCGGCGGCTGCGCCGGCCTGTATCCGGCCGTCCGTGCCGCCCGGCTCGCCCCCACGGAGGCGCTGGCCTGACGGTCCGGGTGCGTCCGTGGTCGCTTCCGCGCGACGACGGACGCACCCGGACCGCGTCAGGCCGGGCTCGGGGCGGGGCGGAGCAGGGTGGCGGCCACCGCCCGCGCGGTCTCCGTCCACGGCGCCGGGCGCAGGGTGGCCGGGTCGAGCCGGACGATCGCCCGGCGGCCCTCGGCGTGCACCACCCGACCGTCGAGGGAGCGGAACTGGTACGCGTACTCGGCGCTGCTGGTGCCGAAGTGTTCGAGCCAGAAGTGCACCGCCACGGGCCCGGTCCCGGTGATGGGGGCGCGGTAGGTGATGGTGAACTCGCGTACCGCGTGGAACACGTCGGGGGCGCTCTGCCGCCCGGCCTGGAAGGAGACGCCCCGCTCGGCCCAGTACGGCGTCAGGGCCCGCTCCAGCAGCACCGCGTACCTGGCGTTGTGCAGGATGCCGAGGGCGTCGAGGTCGTCGAAGTGCACCGTGACGTGCTCGACGTGACCGAACTCGACGGCCGGCTGGTCGACGATCGCGTGGCTCATGGGTGGCCTTCCGGTAGCAGGGTGGGGTCGGGGCACAGGGCCCGCAGGCGGTTCAGCAGGCCCTGGCGGGCGTGCCGGTAGGTGGTGTCGGGGTCCAGCAGCCGGGAGCGCAGCGCGGCGCTGATCCCGAGGGCGTCGATCTCGTACGCCAGCTGGGCGACGTCGGTGTCGGCGGGCAGTTCGCCGGCGTCGACGGCCTCCCGGACGAGCCGTTCGAGGAACGCGGTCCAGCGGCCGAAGACCTCGGCGAGCCGCTCGCGGACCGGGCCGGGCCGGGCGTTGTACTCGAAGTCGGTGCTGGCGAAGAAGCAGCCACCGGGGAGCACCCGGGCGGCGTAGAAGTCGATGCGGGCCTGGTGCAGCGCCCAGAGCCGCCGTACGCCCCTCGGGGCGCGCAGGGCCGGCTCGACTATCCGCTCCTGCCACTGCTCGACCGCCCGGTCGACGGTGGCGAGCTGGAGCGCCTCCTTGGAGCGCCAGTGCGCGAACAGGCCGGACTTGCTGACCCCGAGCGTGTCGGCGAGCTGGGCCAGGGAGAGCCCGTGCAGGCCGACCTCGGTGGCCAGCATCACGGCGGCGTCCAGCGCGGCGGCGCGGGTCCGGTCGCCGCGGGCGACGCGTCCGTCGACTGTCATGAGCAGAGGCTAATAAATAAGCACGACCGGTCGTATAGTTTTTTGGGGTGACGGTGGTCACCGAGCCGGCGTCGCACCGCGTACGGCCGGAGCGTCCGGAAGGCGACGCCGCCCCGCCATCCGGGGGACGGCGGGGCGGCGGGAGCCGACGAAGGATCAGGCGATGATCGTGTCCAGGGCGATCTCGACCATCTGGCTGAAGGTCTGCTCGCGCTCCTCGGAGGTGGTCTTCTCGCCGGTCTTGATGTGGTCGCTGACGGTCAGCACGGTCAGCGCGCGGGCCTTGAACCGGGCGGCGATCGTGTAGAGCGCCGCCGACTCCATCTCGACCGCCAGCACGCCGTAGTCGGCGAGGGTGTCGTAGAGGTCCGGGCGGTCGGTGTAGAAGGCGTCGGCCGCGAGGATCGGGCCGACCCGCATGGTGATGCCGCGCCGCTCGGCCACCTCGACCGACGTGCGCAGCAGCCCGAAGTCCGCGACCGGGGCGTAGTCGATCAGCCCGTCGAAGCGCATCCGGTTCATGTTCGAGTCGGTGGACGACCCGATCGCCGCGATCACGTCCCGCAGGCGCAGGTCCTCCGAGAGGGCGCCGCAGGAGCCCACCCGGATCAGCGTCTTCACGCCGTACTCGTTGACCAGCTCGTGGGCGTAGATGGAGGCGGAGGGCATGCCCATGCCGGAGCCCTGGACGGAGACCTCGACGCCGTTCCAGCGGCCGGTGAAGCCCAGCATGCCCCGGACCGTCGAGTAGCACCGGGCGCCCTCGAGGTAGGTCTCCGCGATCCACTTGGCCCGCAGCGGGTCGCCCGGCATCAGGACCCGCTCGGCGATCTCTCCCGGCTTCGCGCCGATGTGCGTACTCATGGCAAGGATCCTGCCAGGCCGGAGGCGGGGATACCGGTTCGGCATCCAGACCCGCGGTCCTGTACCCTCGTCGGCGGTGGCGTGTCCGAGTGGCCTAAGGAGCACGCCTCGAAAGCGTGTGAGGGTTTACGCCCTCCGCGGGTTCAAATCCCGCCGCCACCGCTCGTGAACAGCGAGAACGCCCGGTCGATCCGCGAGGATCGGCCGGGCGTTCTCGCTTGTGGTCCGCGCTCCGGTGGGCCGGGCGCGCAGCCGGTCAGCGCCGGTCCAGCTCAGACTCCAGCCGCTGGATGAGCGTCTTGCGGGCCTTGCCGTTGCGTTCGTGCCGCAGTGCCGCCCTGAGCTGGCCCGTGTCGAGGCCCCGGACGAGCTTGGCCGCCTCGGCGACCGGCAGCTCCGACAGCCGCCCGACCGACGTGGCATCCCTGCGCGCCCGTTTGGCCGGCTCGGTGTTGGCGACGAACTGCCTGCCGGACTTCGACTCCTTCCGCTTCTTGGCGTCCGTCGCGCGCCGCTCCTCCTCGGAGAGCTGCTCCCAGGCCTTCTTCGGCAGGTAACGACTCGTCTCGCCGCCGCGCCGCGCTCGGGTGCTGCCCTCCTTGGTCTGCCAGTCCTCGCTGCCCCAGCGCTGCAGGGACTTCTGCCGCTCGTCCTTCGGGCCCTGATAGCCCCCGCCGCGCTTCTGGTACTCCTTGGTGAGTAGCTGCGACTTGCGTGCCGACCACTGTCCCGGCCTGCCGCCCTTGTCGGAAGCCATGATCTCTTCCTTGACCTGCTCCCTGAGCTCGGGCTTCGTGTACCGCGCCATGCCCGGGCGGTTACCCGGCGCTCGGCCGCCCATTCCTGAGGGCTAACCCGCCAACGGCGGGAACGCCTGGTCGGTCCGCGGGGACCGGCCGGGCGTTCCGCTTCCGGCATCGCTCGGGGGCCAGCGTGGCGCGTCCAGGGCGATGCCGTCGTCGGCGCGGGTCAGCAGGGGCTGTGGCCCTCGTCGAAGAGGCGCTGCGCCCAGTCGGCGTACCCGACGATGATCTTCCGGACCGAGCGCCCGTCGTGCAGGAAGAGGTACGCGCGGTCGCCCTGCCGGGCGAGCAGTCCGTCGAACCGGTGCGTCCCGTGTGGAGCGTCCAGCTCGCGCAGGGACGGGTAGCGGGTCCAGACCTCGTCGACCGGGCTGCCCGCGGTGACGCCCTCCGGGGTGCGCGTCGCGTCGCCCAGCCAGAGCAGGACCAGCCGGTCGTCGACGAAGATCGGGCTGGTGGTGTCGTGCCCGGCGAGTGACGGGCCGCAGGCGTCGACGTCGGTACGCAGGATGCCCCGCCGGGTCAGCTCGTCCTCGGTGTCGCCGAACTCGACGTTGCGCAGCCCGTTCAGGTTGACCACCTCGACGGCCCCGGCGGGCCGACCGTCCAGTTCGGGCCACGACGGGCGCGCGCCGCTGCCCGCGATCGAGGCAGCCGTCAGCAGCGTCGCGATAAAGCCGAATTGTCGCAATTTCATGGAATCCCCCAGTCCCCAACGGGACCGGAGCGCTGAGGTTGCTGCTCGTCCCCAGATTGCCGGCTTTCCCACTCCTCGGCCAGCTCGTCCCAGTAGTCGGCGCTCAGCCGGCGGCGGCCGTGCGCCAGCCACCCGGCGGTGTTCCGCTCGACGTGCAGGCCCAGCTCGGCGAACGGGTCGATCCACGCGCCGGGCTCCACGCCGATCCGGGTGAGCGCGGCGTTCAGCGGCCACTCCGGCCGCGGCCCGTCGAAGAGGCGGTCGACGCGCGGCCCCCAGCTCACCCCGCCGCCGAGCCACACGACCGCCGACTGGTAGCCGGCGCCACCGGCGAACTCGGCCTCCAGGTACGCCACCGGGCCCGACCGGGACCAGCGCGCGAGGGTCGCGGTGAGGGCGGCCGAGAGCACGAGGTGGAAGGGCTCCTCCGGTGACCGTTCCGCCGTCGAGAAGTCGGGCAGCGCCCCGGTCAGCTCCTCCACCAGTTGCGGGGTGACCGGCAGCAGCGCGAAGTCCTGGCGCAGCTCGCCGAGGACCGCGTGGTCGAGGTCGGCGGTCTGCTCGCGGAGCAGCTCGGCGTCCGCGACGACCGCGCTGAGCTGGTAACTCATCCGAGCCCTCCGCCGTCCACAGCCTGTGGATGGAACATGTGTACGACGATCCCGGTCCCGCCGCTCCCCGAGACCGTACCGAACCCCCCACCACGGTGTGAACCGCCGACCACGCCCCCGCGATCTTGCACTTTCGGCCCTCGTTCCGGGCGGTAGACGGCTTTTGCCCGGGCACAAAGTGCAAGAT
>NZ_JBPQTP010000141.1:0-15303 GCF_051386395.1 Micromonospora sp. URMC 106 | reverse complement strand
CGCGTACCCCCGAACGAAAGGTGAAGACCACCATGCGTACCGACATCCTGCGTAAGACCGCCCTGACCGCTGCCGGCGTGGCGGGAGCTGAGGGCTCCGTGGGGATCGCCGCCTCCGGGGCGGCGGAAGCCGGTGGCTCCGTGGGCCACGGGACCTCCGGCGAGCGGTGGAAGGCGATGCCGGCGGTGGCCCAGCGTGCGCCGTGCCCGGCCAGCCGGTCGCGGAACCCGGCCCAGTCGTGTGCCGCGCGGGGCGACCAGCCCAGCTCGGCGATCGCGGGCAGCCGGGGGAAGAGCATGAACTCGACCTCGGTCAGGGAGGTGACCGACTCGGTCCACAGCGGCGCCTCCACGCCGAGCACCGCGTCGGCCGGGACGTCGGCCACGTGGGTGGCGGGATCCCAGTCGTACGCCCGGCGGACGTCGATCAGGCCCGCCCAGTCGTGCCCGATGGGGGTGTCGGGGGCGTACTTCATGTCGAGGTAGGCGTGGTTGCCGGGGGAGAGGATCAGCCGCGCGCCCCGGCGGACGGCGTCCGCGGTGACCGGGTCCTCGCCCGTCGTCCCCCACCACTGGAGCACCCGCCCCTCGGCGTGCCCGGCGGGCGCGATCTGGTGCCAACCGACCACCGTCTTGCCGGTGCCGGCGACGATCCGCTGGGCGCGCTCGACGAAGGCGGCGTACGCGTCGGGGAGCACCTTGAACGCCTCGTCGCCCCCGATGTGCAGCCAGGGCCCGGGGGTGAGCGCGGCGATCTCGCCGAGCACGTCGGCGACGAACTCGTACGTCCGCTCGCTGGCCGGGTCGACGTAGCTGAAGCCGACCTCGGTGCCGGTGTACGGCGGCGGCGCGATGCGGTCCGGCGCGAGTTCCCCGTACGCGGTCAGCGCCGCGTGGGTGTGCCCCGGCAGGTCGATCTCCGGCACCACGGTGATGTGCCGCCGCGCCGCGTAGGCCACGATCCGCCGGTAGTCGCCGCGCGTGTAGTGCCCGCCGGGGCCGTCGTCCACCTCGCCCGCCCCGCCGACCGTGGCCAGCCGGGGCCAGGAGTCGACCGCGATCCGCCAGCCCTGGTCGTCGGTGAGGTGCAGGTGCAGGTGGTTGAGCTTGTAGCGGGCCAGGTGGTCGATCACCCGCAGCACGTCGGGCACGCCGAAGAAGTGCCGGGCCACGTCGAGCATCGCCCCTCGGTAGGCGAACCGGGGGCGGTCGGTGATCGAGCCGCCGGGCAGCGCCCAGCGCTCGGCCACCGGCGACGGGCTCTCGATCGCCGCCGGCAGGAGCTGCCGCAGCGTCTGCACGCCGAAGAAGAGACCGGCGGAGGTGGCCGCCTGGATGCGCACCCCGTCGGGCGTCACGTCGAGCCGGTAGCCCTCCGCGCCGAGGTCGCCGGAGTCGACCAGCGCCAGCGCGATGCCGCCGGCGGGCTCGGGCCGGGTGGCGTCGGCGACCGGCAGCGGGTAGCCGGTGGCGGGCCGGAGCAGGGCGGCGAGCTGCTCGCCGACGGCTCGGACGGCGTCGCCGGCGCTCACCCGGATCACCGCCTCGGCGGTGAGGACGAAGTCGGCGGTCGGGTCCGGCGCGACCAGCTCCGGGGCGGGCACCACGTCGCCGAGCCGGATCGGGGCCGCCGGGGCGAGCAGGCTGTCGGCCGTCCGGGCCGCCGCGCGGGCCAGCTCGGCGGCGGAGGGCGCGTGGACCGGCAGGTCGACGTGCCCGGCCGCCCGGTCGTCCGGCCCGGTGGCGGACGGATCGAGGGGCTCCGGGGCGGCGGTGGGAACGGTTGGCACGGCGACGACTCCGAGGGGGTGTATTTGCGGCTGTTATGGCAAAGGTGAGGTTCACCGAAACACGTGACGTCAAGAGTACGAGAGAGGCCGAAATTGCGTGATCGTGCGCGTGGAAGCGTTCCCAACAACCGGTACGAACGCGGATAGTCGTGATAGCTGTGCCTATTGTCACCGAACGGTCCCAGGCCACGCGATGTTCGCTTAGCCTTCGCCCACCAGCCGGCATGGCATCGGGATTACCGGTGGTCCGCTCCGGGGTATGGGAGCAACTGAACCTTCGTTAAGTGTCGGAACGGCGCGCGTGGGAGGCTTCTGGTGGCAGCGCAAGAGACGGTGGAACACAAGTACGTCTACGACTTCGCCGAGGGCAACAAGGACCTGAAGGACCTGCTCGGCGGCAAGGGGGCCAACCTGGCCGAGATGACCAACCTCGGCCTGCCGGTCCCCCCGGGCTTCACCATCACCACCGAGGCCTGCAAGGCGTACCTGGCCACCGGCGAGGAGCCCGACGGGCTCGCCGACCAGATCGCCGCCCACCTCGCCTCGCTCGAGCGGGCGATGGGCAGGCGCCTCGGCGACCCGCAGGACCCGCTGCTCGTCTCCGTCCGGTCCGGGGCCAAGTTCTCCATGCCCGGCATGATGGAGACCGTCCTCAACGTCGGCCTCAACGACCGCAGCGTGGTCGGCCTGAGCGCCCAGGCGGGCGGCAACGACAGGTTCGCCTGGGACTCGTACCGCCGGCTGATCCAGATGTTCGGCAAGACCGTCTGCGAGGTGCCGGGCGAGGAGTTCGAGCACGCGCTCGACGAGGCCAAGCGCGCCAAGGGCACCACCAACGACCTCGACCTCGACGCGGACGACCTGCGCGGGCTGGTCGACGAGTACAAGAAGATCTTCCTCAAGCACACCGGCCGGGAGTTCCCGCAGGAGCCGCGGGAGCAGCTCGACCTGGCCATCCGCGCGGTCTTCGAGTCGTGGAACGCCGAGCGCGCGGTGCTCTACCGACGCCAGGAGCGGATCCCGGCCGACCTCGGCACCGCGGTCAACGTGGTGTCGATGGTCTTCGGCAACCTGGGCCCGGACTCCGGCACCGGCGTCGCGTTCACCCGCGACCCCGCCAGCGGCGCGCAGGGCATCTACGGCGACTACCTGGCCAACGCCCAGGGCGAGGACGTCGTCGCCGGCATCCGCAACACCGTGCCGTTGCAGGAGTTGGAGCAGCTGGACAAGAAGTCGTACGACGAGCTGCTCAGGTACATGGCTCGGCTGGAGGGCCACTACAAGGACCTCTGCGACATCGAGTTCACCATCGAGCGCGGCAAGCTCTGGATGCTCCAGACGCGGGTCGGCAAGCGCACCGCCGCGGCGGCGTTCGTCATCGCCGGCCAGCTCGTCGACGAGGGCCTGATCGACCTCGACGAGGCGCTGCACCGGGTCAACGGCGCGCAGCTCGCCCAGCTGATGTTCCCGCGCTTCCAGCTCGACCACGAGTTCCAGCCGGTCGCCAAGGGCATCGGCGCGTCCCCGGGCGCGGCGGTGGGCAAGGTCGTCTTCACCTCCGCCCGCGCGGTCGAGCTGGCCGCCGAGGGAGAGGACGTGATCCTGGTCCGCCGGGAGACCAACCCGGACGACCTGAACGGCATGATCGCCGCGAAGGGCATCCTCACCTCCCGCGGCGGCAAGACCAGCCACGCCGCCGTGGTGGCCCGGGGGATGGGCAAGACCTGCGTCTCCGGCGCGGACGAGCTGGACATCGACATCCCGCAGCGGAGGTTCACGGTCGCCGGGCAGACGGTCACCGAGGGCGACATCGTCAGCATCGACGGCACCACCGGCAAGGTCTACCTCGGCGAGGTGCCGGTCATGCCCTCCGAGGTGGTGCAGTACTTCGAGGGCAGCCTCGACCCGGAGCACATCGACAACGCGCTGGTCCGGGCCGTACACCGGATCATGTCGCACGCCGACGCCAAGCGGCGGCTGGCCGTCCGCACGAACGCCGACACCGGCGCGGACGCCGCCCGGGCCCGGCGGTTCGGCGCGGAGGGCATCGGCCTCTGCCGCACCGAGCACATGTTCCTCGGCGACCGTCGTGAGCTGGTCGAGCGGCTGATCCTGGCCCGCACCGACGACGAGCGGGACGAGGCGCTCGCCGCGCTGCTGCCGTTGCAGCGGGACGACTTCGTGGAGATCTTCCGGGAGATGGACGGACTGCCGGTCACCGTCCGGCTGATCGACCCGCCGTTGCACGAGTTCCTGCCCCCGCTGGAACAGCTCGCGGTCAACGTCGCGGTCGCTCAGGAGCGCGGCGAGGACGTGGCCAAGGAGGAGGCGCTGCTCGCCGCCGTCCGGCGGATGCACGAGGAGAACCCGATGCTGGGCCTGCGTGGGGTCCGTCTCGGCCTGGTCATCCCCGGACTCTTCGCGATGCAGGTCCGGGCGATCGTCGAGGCGGCGGTCGCGTGTGCCCAGAGCGGCGGCGACCCCCGGCCGGAGATCATGGTCCCGCTGGTCGGCGCGGTGCAGGAGTTGGAGACGGTACGCGCCGAGGCGGAGAAGATCATCGAGGAGGTGACCCGGGAGAAGGCGGTCGACGTGCTGATCGGAACCATGATCGAGGTGCCGCGGGCGGCGCTGACCGCCGGGCAGATCGCCGAGGCGGCGCAGTTCTTCTCCTTCGGCACCAACGACCTGACCCAGATGGCCTGGGGCTTCTCCCGCGACGACGTGGAGGGCGCGTTCTTCTGGCGCTACCTGGAGCTGGGCATCTTCGGCATCTCCCCGTTCGAGTCGATCGACCGGGACGGCGTGGGCCGGCTGGTCCGGATCGCCGCGGAGGAGGGCCGGGCGGCCCGGCCGGAGCTGAAGCTCGGCGTCTGCGGCGAGCACGGCGGCGACCCGGACTCGGTGCACTTCTTCCACGAGGTGGGCCTGGACTATGTGTCCTGCTCGCCCTTCCGCGTGCCCGTCGCCCGGCTGGAGGCCGGCCGCGCCGTGGTGGAGACGGACGGCTCCGACAGCCGCTGACGCAACGGTGGTTCGGCAGGGCGGCGGCGGATCCGGGACCGGGTCCGCCGCCGCTGTCGTGCGACGACCCGTGCCGGCGCGACCGCGTCGTCTGCTGCCGGCGAGGCTCAGAGCGGCGGGCGGCGCCAGGTGTGGTGGGTGGCGCGCCGGGGCAGGGCGCTTCCCGGCGGGCGGGCCGCGAGCGGGGCGTGCGACTCGGACGCCGGCGTCACCCCGACCGGCCGGCGGGTGTCCAGCACCGAGCCGGCGCGCCGGGCCACCGCCCGGGCGTCGGCGTGCAGTGCCTCCAGGTCGGCGGCGTCGTCGGCGACCAACGTCAGCAGGGCGTTGCGCCCGGCCGGATAGGTCACCACGGCCCCGGCCGTGGTGCGGAGCACCGACTCACGGAACTCACCGTGCCGCACGGTGTCGGCCACCCGGTGGCCGAGGCCGAAGCTCGCCGCCGCGAGCGCCGCCAGGTGGGTGGCGTCCGTCGCCGGCAGGTCGCTGGAGATCAGCAGGCCGTCGGTGCCGGCCAGCACCGTGCCCGCCACCTCGGGGCGGCGCCGGCGCAGCCCTCGCAACTCCGTTCCCATCATCGTATCCGCGTCCACGGGTGTCTCTCCCACCGTCGAGCCCTCAGTATGGTCACGTTCCGCGCCGGGAACGCTACCGCCGGCCATGCCGGACCGCGATCCCGTAACCGTCGGCGATCGGCCGACAACTCCCGCCTGAACGGAGGTTGCGGGCCCGTCCGACGCGCGCCGGCGACGAGCCGTCCGGGCCACCCGGGCGTAACCTGATCGGCATGAGCAGCGCCTGGGAGAGCCTGACCGTCGACGCCCGGGACCCGGCCCGGCTCGCCCGCTGGTGGGCCGAGGCGCTCGGCTACCAGGTGGTCGCCGAGAAGCCGGACGAGGTGGAGATCCGCCGGTCCCCCGACCGGCTGCCCGGCATCGTCTTCGTGCCGGCGGCCGACGACAAGGAGACCAGGAACCGGCTGCACATCGACCTGCGCCCCGACGACCAGGAGGCCGAGGTCGAGCGGTTGGTCGACATGGGCGCCCGGCACGTCGACATCGGGCAGGGCGACGTCGGGTGGACCGTGCTCGCCGACCCGGAGGGCAACGAGTTCTGCGTGCTGCGGCAGCGTGGGGACTGAGCCTGCCGGGCCGGACGACCCGGACACCGCCCGCCGGGTCGGCGAGCCGCCGAAGGACACCGGGTACGGGCGGTCGGCGTACGAGCGGGACCGGGCCCGGGTGCTGCACTCGGCGGCGTTCCGGCGGCTCGCCGCGAAGACCCAGGTGCACACGGCCGGCACGGACGACTTCCTGCGGACCCGGCTGACCCACTCGCTGGAGGTCGCGCAGATCGCCCGGGAGATGGGCGCCCGGCTGGGCTGCGACCCGGACGTGGTGGACACCGCCGGGCTCGCCCACGACCTGGGGCACCCGCCGTTCGGGCACAACGGCGAGGACGCGCTGGACGAGCTGGCCGCCGGCTGCGGCGGCTTCGAGGGCAACGCGCAGACGCTGCGGGTGCTGACCCGGCTGGAGGCCAAGGTGATCGCCCCGGACGGCACGTCCGCCGGCCTCAACCTCACCCGCGCCTCGCTCGACGCGGTCGCGAAATATCCGTGGCCGCGCCGCCCGGACCAGCGCAAGTTCGGGGTGTACGACGACGACCTGCCGGTGTTCGCCTGGCTGCGCGCCGGCGGGCCGGGCGACGACCGGCGCTGCCTGGAGGCGCAGGTGATGGACTGGGCCGACGACGTCGCGTACTCGGTGCACGACGTCGAGGACGGCATCCACGGCGGGTACGTCACGCTGCGTCCGCTGCTGGACGATCCCGACGAGCGGGGCGCGCTCTGCGCCGACGTCGCGGCCACCTATTCCGGCGAGTCCCCGGCCGACCTCGACGAGGTGCTGCGGGAACTGCTCGACGACCCGGAACTCGCCCCGCTGGCCGGCTACGACGGCAGCCACCGCGCGCAGGCCGCCCTGAAGGCGACCGCCAGCGTGCTGACCGGCCGGTTCGTCTCGACCGTGGTGGCGGCCACCCAGCAGCGGTACGGCCCCGGCCCGCACCGCCGGTACGCCGCCGACCTCGTGGTGCCGCGGCGGACCCGGGCGCGGTGTGCGCTGCTCAAGGGCATCGCGCTGCGGTACGTCATGCGCCGGCCCGGCGCGGAGGCCCGCTACCGACGGCAGCGGGAGGTGCTGGCCGACCTGGTGCACGCCCTGGCCGACCGGGCACCGGACGGGCTGGACCCGGTCTTCGCCCCGCTCTGGCGGGCCGCGCCGGACGACGCCGCCCGGCTCCGGGTGGTGATCGACCAGGTCGCGTCGCTGACCGACCCGGCGGCCGTGGCCTGGCACGAGCGGCTGGTGCGCCGGCCGCACCGGGCCGGCCCGGGGGGTGCGAATGGGTGACCCGAGCAACTTAGGTTAGCCTAACCAGCATGACGGAGCGCCCGAAGAAGGTCACGTCCGCCCGGGTACTGCGCACCGAGCGGCCCACCCCGCACCTGGTCCGGCTCGTGCTCGGCGGCGAGGAGCTGACCGGCCTGCCGGTGGGCGAGTTCACCGACCACTACATCAAGATCGTCTTTCCGGTGCCGGGCGTCGAATACCCGGAGCCGATGGACCTCGCCGCGATCCGTCGTGACCTGCCCTGCGAGCAGTGGCCCCGGCTGCGGGCGTACACGGTGCGGGCCTGGAACCCGCTGGCCGGGGAGCTGACCGTCGACGTCGTGCACCACGGCGATGAGGGGCTCGCCGGGCCGTGGGCGGCCGCGCTGCGCCCCGGCGACCCCGTGCGCTTCGTCGGCCCGGGCGGCGCGTACGCCCCGAGCCCGGACGCCGACTGGCACCTGCTGGTCGGCGACGAGAGCGCGCTGCCGGCGATCGCCGCCGCCCTGGAGCGGCTGCCGGCCGGCGCCCCGGCCGTCGCGTTCGTCGAGGTCGCCGACCCGGCGGAGGAACAGCGGCTGGCCAGCCCGGGCGCGGTGCGCCTGACCTGGCTGCACCGGGGCGGCCGTCCGGTCGGGGAGGCCCTGGTCGCGGCGGTCCGCGACCTGGAGTTCCCGCCCGGCGACGTGCACGCCTTCGTGCACGGCGAGGCGACCTTCGTCAAGGAGCTGCGCCACCTGCTCCGCGTCGAGCGCGGGGTCGCCCGCGACCGGCTCTCCATCTCGGGTTACTGGCGCCGGGGCATGGACGACGAGGGCTGGCGCGCCACCAAGCCCGAGTGGAACCGCCAGGTCGAGGCCGAGGAGTCCGCCGCCGTCCCCGCCTGACCTGCACCCCGGCCTCCCGGCGCCCGGCCTCCCGGCGCCCGGCGCCTCCCGGCGCCCGTGGCCGGAGTTCCCCCGATAACCGCCGTGCGTCGCCCCCGTGCCCAGCAGGATGGGCGGGGGGTGAGCATGAGCGAGCAGGTACGGGGCCGGACGCCGGCCGTCGGCCGGGTCGACCGGGTGGTGCTGGCGCTCAGCGTCGGCGGCGTGCTGGCCGTGGTGGCGTGGGGCGTGCTGGCCCGGGGTTCCCTGGCCGGCTTCGGCGAGTCCGGCCTGGCCTGGGTGATCGACACCTTCGGGTGGTTCTTCGTCGTGGCCGCCGACGCCTTCCTGGTGCTCTCGGTGGTCATCGCCGCGACGAGGTTCGGCCGGATCCGGCTCGGCGCCGACGACGACGAACCGGAGTTCAGCACGCTGGCCTGGGTGTCGATGATGTTCAGCACCGGCATGGGGATCGGCCTGGTCTTCTACGCCGTCGCCGAGCCGGTCGAGCACTACGGCGCCCCGCCGCCGGCCACCGGCGTCGCGCCGAACACCGGGGCGGCCGCGTCGGCGGCGATGCAGTACACGCTCTTCCACTGGACGCTGCACCCGTGGGCGATCTACGCGGTGGTGGCGCTCGCGCTGGCGTACTCGACGTTCCGCAAGGGGCGGGAGAACCGGATCTCGGCGGCGTTCCAACCGCTGCTCGGCGCGCGGGTGGACGGCCCGGTCGGCCGGGCGATCGACCTGCTGGCCGTCTTCGCCACCGTCTTCGGCTCGGCCACCAGCCTCGGCCTCGGCGCCCTCCAGGTCGCCGCCGGGCTGGACCTCCTCACCCCCGTACCGGACACCGTCGCGGTCGAACTGGTGGTGATCGGCGCGCTCACCCTGGCCTTCGTCGTCTCCGCGTTCTCCGGCCTGCACCGGGGCATCAAGTGGCTCTCCACGACCAACGTGCTGCTCGCCGTCGCGCTGATGGTCTTCGTGTTCGTGGCCGGTCCGACGATCTACACGCTGGAGGTGCTGCCCGCGTCGGTCGGCGACTACCTGAGCAACCTGGTCACCATGTCCACCCGTACCGGCGCCTTCTCCGACCCGGACTGGCTGGGCTCCTGGACGATCTTCTACTGGGCGTGGTGGATCTCCTGGGCCCCGTTCGTCGGCATCTTCATCGCCCGCATCTCCCGGGGGCGCACGGTCCGGCAGTTCGTCGCCGGGGTGCTGCTGGTGCCCAGCGGGGCCAGCGTGGTCTGGTTCGCGGTGCTGGGCGGCAGCGCCCTGCGGGTGCAGGCCACCGGCGCCCGGGACCTGGTCGCCGACGTCGGCGCGGGCACCGAGCGGGCGCTCTTCGGCCTGCTGGCGGCGCTGCCCCTGGCGGGCCTGACCACCCTGCTGGCGATGGTGCTGGTCGCGCTCTTCTTCGTCACCGGCGCGGACTCCGCCGCCCTGGTGCTCGGCTCGCTCACCTCCCGGGGGGCACTGCGCCCGCACCGCGCGCTGGTGGTGGTCTGGGGGGTGCTGATCGGCGCGGTGGCCGCGGTGCTGCTGCTGGTCGGCGGGCTGGACGCGCTGCAACAGGCGACGATCCTGGTCGCCCTGCCGTTCGTGGTGGTCATGCTCGGCCTGGCCGTCGCCCTGGTCCGGGAGATGGCCCGGGACCCGGCGGTCAACCCGCCGCCCCGGGTGCGCCGCTCCGGCCTGGCGGCCGCGATCCGCGCCGCCCGGTCGTACGACGAGGAGGACCCGCCACCGGTGCGGCGCTACCTGCGGCGCCGCCCCCGGTGACCCGCGCGCCGGAGACCGTGGCCGCGCACGTCGGCGTCGAGCACCCACCGCACCGGGTTCACCGGCCGGCGGTGGTCTCCCCGTCGTGCACGACCTCCCGCTCCCATCGCTGCCGGGGCTGGGTGTGCAGGCGCCAGTAGTGCTCCGCGATGTCGTCCGGGTCGAACGCCGTGTCCGGGGCGACGGCACCGGCGACGGTGACCGTGGCCACGTGGACCCCGGACGGTCCGTACTCCTGGTCGAGCAGCGCCACGAGCGTCCGCACGCCGGCCTTGCCGAGCGAGAGGGACACGTACCGCGGCTTCGGCTCGGGCATCCCGCCGGTGACGATGAACGAGCCGCCGCCGCGCCGGGCCATGCCGGGCAGGACGTGCGCGGCCGTAGTGAGCGCCCCCACCACGTTGACCGCCCAGGCGGCCTGGTGGGCGCTGGCGGACAGCTCGCCGAGCGAGTCCGCCTGGATGATCGCGGCGTTGTACACCACGACGTCCGGCGGGCCCAGTTCGTCGGCCGCCGCGTCCAGAGCCGCCCGGAGCGCCGTCTCGTCCGTGCTGTCGGCGGTCAACGGCACGGCCCGTACGCCGAGCGCGGCGACGGCCTCGGCCGTGGCCCGCACCGTCGCCCCGGTCCGGGCGACGACCGCGACCGGTAGGCCCTCGCGGGCGAACCGCAGCGCGACCGCCCGTCCGATGCCCGGTCCCGCCCCGATGATCACTGCGCCTGACATCCTCTGCTCCTTCGTCCCGGCGGCCATCGACGGGAGGAAAGCTAAGCTTTCACATCGGTGTGAAGGTCAACGGGGGAATGGGGCAGCTCACATGCGGATCGGGGCGCTGGCCCGCGAGACAGGGGTGAGTCCGCGGCTGCTGCGCTACTACGAGGAGCAGGGGCTGCTCCGCCCGGTGCGGCTGGCCAACGGCTACCGCGAGTACGCCGGCTCGGACGTCGTCACCGTGTCCCACATCCGCGCCCTGCTCGCCGCCGGGCTGCCCACCGCCGTCATCGCGCAGGTGCTGCACTGCGTACACGACGAGGGTGGGCGCCCGACCCCGTCGGCGTGCCCGGGCATGGTCGAGCACCTGGAGCGGGAGCGGGCCCGCATCGCGGAGGCGATGGCCCGGCTCGGCACCGAGCGACAGGCGCTCGACACCCTGCTCGCCGCCATACCGGGGCGGGGCGACCGGCGCGGGACCGCCGGCCGGGAGCAGCCGGCCGGGGCGTAGCTCCGGGAGCGGCGGCGGCCCGACCGGCCGGACGCGTCCCGTCCGCCGGGCCGTCAGGCGGCGTGGCCGCCGGATCCGGCGGACCGCACGACCTCCCCCGGCGTCGCGCCGCGGGCCGGGCAGGGCAGGATGTACGACGAGGGGGTGGCGGACATGGCTGGGCGGATCCGGGACGAGGACATCGCGCTGGTCCGGGAGCGCACCTCGATCGCGGACGTCATCTCCGAGACGGTGACCCTCAAGTCGGCCGGCGGCGGCAACCTCAAGGGCCTGTGCCCGTTCCACGACGAGAAGAGCCCGTCGTTCAACGTCTCGCCCGCCCGCAACGTCTGGTACTGCTTCGGCTGCGGCGCCGGCGGCGACGCGATCAAGTTCCTGATGGACGCCGAGCACCTGAGCTTCGTCGAGTCGGTCGAGCGGCTCGCCGCCCGGGCCGGCATCCAGCTGCGCTACGTCGAGGGCGACTCCGCCGCGCCCCGGCCCCGCCCGCAGCAGGGGCAGCGGCAGCGCCTCGTCGCCGCGCACGCCGCCGCCGTCGAGTTCTACCGCGCGCAGCTCACCACCGCCGGCGCGCGCCCGGCCCGGGAGTTCCTGGCCCGTCGCGGCTTCGACCGGGCCGCCGCCGAGCGCTACGGCTGCGGGTTCGCCCCGGACGCCTGGGACCTGCTCACCAAGCACCTGCGCCAGCAGGGCTTCACCCACGACGAGCTGGTCACCGCGGGGCTGTCCCGGCCGTCGCGCTCCGGCACGCTGATCGACCGGTTCCGCCGCCGGCTGATGTGGCCGATCCGCGATCTCACCGGCGACGTCATCGGCTTCGGCGCGCGGAAGCTCTTCGAGGACGACGACGGCCCGAAGTACCTCAACACCCCCGAGACGCCGATCTACAAGAAGTCGCACGTCCTCTACGGCATCGACCAGGCCAAGCGGGAGATCGCCAAGCAGGGCAAGGTGGTCGTGGTCGAGGGCTACACCGACGTGATGGCGTGCCACCTGGCCGGGGTGCCGACCGCCGTGGCGACCTGCGGCACCGCGTTCGGCGCCGACCACATCGGGGTGCTGCGCCGGCTGCTGCTCGACACCGACGCCGTGGCCGGCGAGATCATCTTCACCTTCGACGGCGACGCCGCCGGCCAGAAGGCCGCGCTGCGCGCCTTCGAGGACGACCAGCGCTTCGTCGGGCGCACCTTCATCGCGGTCAGCCCCGACAACATGGACCCGTGCGACCTGCGCCTGGCCAAGGGCGACATGGCGGTCCGCGACCTGGTCGCCCGCCGCGAGCCGCTGGTCGACTTCGCGCTGCGCCACGTCATCAACCGGTACGACCTCGACACCGTCGACGGCCGGGTGGAGGCGATGCGCCGGGCCGCGCCGCTGGTTGCCAAGATCAAGGACCGGGAGAAGCGCCCGGAGTACGTCCGCAAGCTCGCCGGCGACCTCGGCATGGAGATCGAGCCGGTGCAGCGGGCCGTGCTGGCCGCCGCCTCCGCCCCGACCGGCCGGGACGCCCCGCCGCCGTCCCGGCCCGCCCCGGCCGAGCCGGTCGTCGACAACCCGCAGTCGATGGTCGAGCGGGAGGCGCTGAAGCTCGCCCTCCAGGAGCCGGTGCTGGCCGGGCCGATGTTCGACGCCGTCGAGGCGTCCGAGTACCGCCACCCCGTGCACGTGGCGGTGCGGGCGGCCGTCGCGGCCGTCGGCGGGGCCGCCACGGCGACCGGCGGCGCGGTATGGATCGAGTCGGTCCGCGACGCCTGCGAGGACCTCGCGGCGCGGGCGCTCGTCGGCGAGCTGGCCGTGGAGCCGTTGCGCATCGACGGCGAGCCCGACCCGCGCTACGTGTCGGTCACCATGGCCCGGTTGCAGTGGGGCTCGGTGACCGGCCGGATCAGGGACCTGAAGTCCCGGATCCAGCGGATCAACCCGGTCAACAACAAGGACGAGTACTTCGCCGCCTTCGGTGAGCTGCTCTCGCTGGAGCAGCACGCCCGGGCGTTGCGCGAGCAGGCCGCGGGAGGGCTGTAGATGGGACTGTTCCGCCGCAGGCCGAAGCTGCCGCCGGCCGACCGGCCGCCGCTGGCCCCCGACGAGCGGGTGCTCGCCTGGGCCGCGGCCGGCAACGGCGAGGGCGACGGCGTGGTGGTGGCCAGCAACCTCGGGCTCTGGCTGCCCGGCCGGGCGCACCGGCTGGGCTGGCACGACATCCTCAAGGCGGTGTGGTCCGGTCGGGAGCTCACCGTCACGCCGGCGGAGCGGGTCGCCGAGCGCGACGGCTACCTGGTGGTGGCGGACTGCCCGGCCGAGACCTACCTGCTGCTCGACCCGGGGGAGCTGCCGCACCAGGTCCGGGAGCGGGTCACCCGCTCGGTGGCGTACACGCGGCACCAGCCGGTGCCCGGCGGCGCCGGCCGGATCGCCGCCCGGCGGGTGCCCGGCGTGGACGGCCTGACCTGGACGGTGCGCCTCGATCCCGGCACCCCGGCGGACGACCCCGACGTGCTCGCCGAGGTCGACCGCCTCGTCGCCGCCGCCCGCGCCGCCAGCGCCCCGGCGGACGCCTGACCGGCGCCGCTCACCCGCTGCGGTAGAACCGGGCCGCGCCGGGGTGCAGCGGGATCGGGTCGGTGCCGGCGGCGCTCTGCCGGGTGAAGTTGCCGCCCTCCGGGTGCACGCTGACCAGGTCGGCCTGGTAGGTGAAGAGCAGCCGGGTCAGGTCGTACGCCAACTGGTCGGGCATGTCGGCGCCGACCAGGATCACGTTCGCCACCGTGACGGTCGGCGTGGCGCTCGTCGTGCCGTACGCCTCCCTCGGCAGCTCCGCGGTGGTGTAGACCGGCCCGTGCCGGGCGGCGAGCGGCTCGATCAGGTCGGCGATCGGCAGCAGCGCGAACCTTCCCGGGGCGCCGGAGAGCAGGTCGGCGATGCCCGGCGTGGGCAGGCCGCCGGCGAAGAACATCGCGTCGAGTGTGCCGGCCCGCATCCGCTTGACCGTCTCCGGCAGGGACAGCGTGGCCCGGCGGACGTCCCGGTCCGGGTCGAGGCCAGCCGCGGTCAGCAGGCGCCCGGCGAGGATGTCCGTGCCGGACTTCGGCGAGCCGGTGGAGACCCGCTTGCCGCGCAGCCCCGCCAGCGTGGTGATCCGCGCGTCGGCGCGGACGATCACGTGCGTGTAGTTGCTGTAGACCCGGGCCAACGCCCGGACCGGCTGGGGCTGGCCGGCGAAGGCCCCGCGCCCCAGCACGGCGTCCGCGGCGGTGTCCGCGAGGCTGAACGCGATCTCCATGTCGCCGTTGGCCAGCCGGTTGATGTTCTCCACCGACGCCCCGGTCGGCTCGGCCCGGGCCTCGTAGCCGGGCAGGTGGCGGCTGATCACGTCCGCGTAGCCGCCGCCCAACTGGTAGTAGACGCCGGTGGTGTTGCCGGTGGCGAGGAAGATCCGGCCGTCGTGCCAGGGCCGCGGACCGGCCTCGGCCGTACCGCAGCCGGTGGCGAGCAGGGCCACCAGCAGGGCGGCCAGCAGGCGTCGGGGCCGTCCGGTCACGCCCGGACCGCCGGTTCCAGCGCCTCCGCCACCCGCTGGACCAGCATGGCGGTCTCGTAGCCGATCTGGCCGAGGTCGCAGCCGGGCGCGGCCAGCACCCCGACGAGCGCGCGCTCGCCGACCGCCATCACCAGCATCACCCCGCCGTCCATGTCGACGATCTGCTGCCGTACCCGGCCCGCGGACATCAGCCGCGCGGCACCGACGGTCAGGCTGGCCAGGCCACTGATCACGGCGGCGAGCTGGTCCACCTGGTCGGGCGCGAGGTCGGGGGAGGCCGCCAGCCGGAGCCCGTCGCCGGACACGGCGAGGGCGTGCGACACGTCCGGCACCTGCTCGGCGAAGTTGGCCAGCAGCCAGTCGAGGCCGGTGCGCGCGGAAGGGGTCATGGGGTTCTCCTGGGGGGTGTCGTCTGCTGGGTACGTCGCGTCGCCGCGGCGACGCCCTGGGCGAGCGCGGACAGCCGGGACCGCACCAGCTCGGGGTCGAGCAGGTCGTCCTTCGGGCGCGGCGCGGGGGCGTCGTGCAGCGGGGCCGGGAGTTGACCGCCCCGGGTGCGGCGCGGCAGCCCGGCCTCGGTGGTGGCGGCCGGCGCCGGACCCGGCGGGGGCGCCGCGGGAGTGGAAACCGGCGCAGGCGCCGCGGGGGCGGCGAACGGCGGGGATGGCGCGGGGGCGCCGAACGG
>NZ_JBPQTP010000140.1:0-15642 GCF_051386395.1 Micromonospora sp. URMC 106 | reverse complement strand
GAACCCGGAAGCTAAGCCCTCCAGCGCCGATGGTACTGCACTCGGGAGGGTGTGGGAGAGTAGGACACCGCCGGACATTCTTTCGTTGAGGGCCACCCCCGGTTGGGGGTGGCCCTCAACGCGTTTCCGTGTTCCGGCCCGTCAGAACGCGTACCGGACGCGGCAGTACGGCAGTTTCGCGGCGATGAGGTCCGTCAGCGCGGCCACGTACCCACCCTTGCGGCCGGTGCGGTAGCGCACGTTCCAGCCGTCGGTCTGCGACCGCTTGGGCTGCTGGAGGTCCGGCCGCCAGAGCACCTCCTCGGCCCTCGGATGCCAGCCCAGGTTGACCTCGTGCAGCCGGTCGTTGTGGGTCAGGAAGACGACCTCGGCCGCGAGCTGCGCCCTGGCCCGGGGGCCGAGCGCGTCATCGAGCTGGTCGAGCAGCTCCGCCCAGTCGTCGAGCCAGCCGTCGCGGACCACCACCGGGCTGAAGTTGACGTGCACCTCGTAGCCGGCCGCGACGAAGTCGTCGATGGCGGCCATCCGCTCCGCGACCG
Organism: Micromonospora sp. URMC 106; assembly: GCF_051386395.1. NCBI lineage: Bacteria > Bacillati > Actinomycetota > Actinomycetes > Micromonosporales > Micromonosporaceae > Micromonospora > Micromonospora sp. URMC 106. Next base: position 15,103 of record NZ_JBPQTP010000140.1, on the reverse strand, counting down.
GGGAGGTCCGGATGTCGAGCAGCTTCGCGTCCCGGGCCGGCATCAGCGAGAACCGGACGCGGGTGCGGCCCCGCGGGTCCCAGTCGAGCAGCTCCCGGTTGACGTGCTTGGTGGCGAAGGTGGCCTTCGCCGTCGGCAGGTCCCGGAAGAGCGTGACCAGGTCCCGGACGTTGTCGGAGATCCTGGCGTCCAGCGAGCAGTCGGAGTTCTCGCCGATGTCGTACACCCAGGCGGTGGGATCGCACTGGTTCGGCTCGGGCTTGACGCCCTGGCGGCCCACGTGGCGGCCGAGGTAGCCGGTGATCCGGTCGATGTTGGCGAAGACCGTCACCGGGTTGCTGTAGCCCTTGCGGCGCGGCACGTAGCAGTAGGCGCAGGCCATCGCGCATCCGTTCGCCGTGGACGGGGCGATGAAGTCGGCCGAGCGGCCGTTCGGGCGGGCGGTGAGGGACTTCTTGACCCCCAGCACGAGCGCCTCGGTCTTGATCCGCACCCACCGGGCCACATTCGTCTCGTCCCCGTACAGCTCCGGGATGCGGGAGTGGCTGGCGACCTCGACGCGCTCCGCGTCGGGGAAGCGGGCCAGCACGGCCTGTCCCCGGGGCAGCGCGGCGGCCTCCGGCTCCACGTAGATCCGCCGGATGTCGAACAGCCGCCGGTGCGGCGCAGCGTCGGTCACGAAACAGGACAACTGCGGACCGATCGGCATTGTTCCCGCCCGCGGGCGCCGTTTCCCGGCAGGGCCGTCGGGTACCCGGCCGCATGCCCGAGGGCCACCTGATCCACCGGTACGCGCACGAGCAGCACGCCGCGCTCGCCGGCCGGGTCATCGCCGCGTCCAGCCCGCAGGGCCGCCTCGACACCCGGCCGTACGACGGCCGGCGGCTGCGCGCCGTGGAGGCGTACGGCAAGCACCTGCTCTACCACGTCGACGGCGCCCCCGGCCTGCACGTCCACCTGGGGATGAGGGGACTGTTCCTGCGCTACGACGACCCGGGCGTCCCGCCGCGCAAGGGCGTGCGGCTGCGCCTGGCCGGCGCCTCCGTCGCGTACGACCTGATCGCCCCGACCCGCTGCGAGCCGCTGCCGGCCGACGGCGAGCGCGCGCTGCGGGCCTCGCTCGGCCCGGACCCGCTGCGGGCCGACGCCGACGGCGACGAGGCCGTGCGGCGGCTGACCGTCGCCCGCACGGCGGTCGGCGCGGCGCTGCTCGACCAGGCGGTGTGGGCGGGGATCGGCAACGCCTGGCGGGCGGAACTGCTCTTCCTCGCCGGGCTCGACCCGGCCGCCCGGAGCGTCGCGCCGGCGACCGCCCACCGGCTGTGGGACCTGGCCGTCCGGCACCTGGCGCTCGGCCGGGACGCCGGCCAGGTGGTCAGCGACCCGGCGGCCCCCGACGAGCGGTGGGTCTACAAGCGGACCACCTGCCGCCGCTGCGGCGCCCCGGTGCGGACGTGGGAGCTGGGCGGCCGCACGGCGTACGCGTGCCCGATCGACCAGCCGGCGGCCTGATCCGCCCGGTAGACGCGCTCGTATGCGCCCGCGCCTGACGAGGATGGCCCCCGCCGCCGGGTCGCCGTTGGATGGAGGCATGACGAACACCAACGACACCGTCCTCGTTCTCGGCGGCACCGGCCGGACCGGCCGCCGCGTCGCCGACCGCCTCGCCGCCCGCGGCGTGCCCGTCCGGCTCGGTTCCCGGTCCGCCACGCCCGCGTTCGACTGGGCGGACCGGGCCACCTGGCCCGAAGCCCTCGCCGGGGTCGGCGCGGTCTACCTGTCGTACCAGCCGGACCTGGCCGTGCCGGGCGCCGTCGAGACCGTGGAGTCGTTCACGCGGCTGGCCGTGGCCAGCGGCGTGCGCCGGGTGGTCCTGCTCTCCGGGCGGGGCGAGCCGGAGGCGCAACAGGCCGAGAAGGCAGTCGGCAACGTCGTGGACGGCGTCGGCGGGCGCTGGACCGTGGTGCGGGCGAGCTGGTTCCACCAGAACTTCAGCGAGGGCCCCTTCGCCGACGGGATCCGGGAGGGGACGCTGTACCTGCCGGTCGGCGACGTGCGGGAGCCGTTCGTCGACGCCGACGACATCGCCGACGTCGCCGTGGCGGCGCTCGTGGCGGACGGGCACGCCGGTGAGGTGTACGAGGTGACCGGCCCCCGGCTGCTGACGTTCGCCGAGGCGGTGGGCGAGATCGCCGCGGCGACCGGCCGCCCGGTCTCGTTGGTCCCCGTCGCCCTGACGGAGTACGTCGACGCGCTGCGCGGGGCCGGCGTCCCCGCCGACGCGGTGTCGCTGCTGACGTACCTGTTCACGGAGGTGCTGGACGGGCGCAACCAGAGCCTGACGGACGGCGTCGCGCGGGCGCTCGGGCGCGCGCCCGCAGACTTCGCGGACTACGCCCGGGCCGCGGCCGCGACGGGCGTCTGGACCGCCTGACGTCTCTTCCGGCGGCTCAGCGGGACAGCGTGTCGGTCCCGGTCGTCGCCGGACGGCCGGTCCGGTCCGGCGCGGTCACGGTGGTCGTCACGCCGGCGGGCTCGCCCGCCCCGCCGACTACGCCGGCCTCATCGCGCCCCGCTGAAGGCGGTCAGGAACCGGTCGCGGAAGGCGTCCATCGGCCAGACCGGCGCGCTTGGATCGGGACGCAGCCCGTCGGTCCAGCCCCAGCCCGAGATCCGGTCGAGCACGGCCGGGTCGCGGGCGACGATGGTGACCGGCACGTCCCGGCCGGCCCCCTCGCCGGTGACGACCGGGGCGGGCTGGTGGTCGCCGAGGAAGACCAGCACCAGGTCGTCGTCGCCGTGCCTCTCCAGATAGGACACGAGGGTGGCCAGCGAGTATCCGACGGCCCGGCGGTAGCCGGCGCGGGCCTGCGACGACGGGTTCTCCACCGTCGCCCGGTGGAAGACGCTGCCGTCACCGACCTGCGCCCAGTCGACCAGCCGGGGGATCCTGGTCCAGGGGGAGTGGCTCGACACGAGCGCGATCTCCGCCATGACCGGCGCCCGATCCGCCCGGTCGCGCTCCAGTCGTTCGAAGGCGGCCAGGGTGTACTGGTCGGGCATCGGGGCGTAGCCGAACCTCGGCCCCCGGTAGCCGAGGCTGCGGCCGTCGTAGAAACGTTCGTAGCCGAAGAAGGCGCCCTCCGGCCACGGCTGGTTGGCGGCCGGCATCACGCCCACCGTGCGCCAGTCGGCCCGCCGGAACGCGCCGCCCAGCGTCAGCCGGTCGCTGGCCAGCAGGCTGCGGTGCCGCTGCTCGTTGTCGATCCACAGCCCGGACAGCAGCGTGGCGTGGGCCAACCAACTGCCGCCGCCGACGGTCGACGAGGTGAGGAAGCCGCTGCGGGCGGCGAAACCGGCCGCGCGCAGCCGGCGGTCCCCGTCGGCGAGCACCGCACCGACGGCCGGGGCGAACTCCGGATCCTCCACCGCGTCGCGCCCGTAGCTCTCCACGAAGGCGACCACCACGTCCTTGCCGCGCAGCCCGGTCAGCAGCCGGTCGCCGGGCACGTCCCGGAAGGGGTCGGCGCCGACCTGGGCGGCGAAGACCTCCCGGTCCCGCAGCCGGGCGCGCACCTGGAGCGCGTGCCCGCCGACCAGGTCGCTGGCGGCCGCGTCCGCGACCGGCACGCCGGGAGCCACCCGCACGCCGAACGCGGCGCCGGCCAGCCACAACACCACCAGCGCCGCGACGGTCCGCCGGGTGGCCGTGGGGTGCCGGACCAGCAGGCCCGTCAACCGCAGCACCGACCCGGTCATCCCGAGGACCAGGGCGGCGAGCAGCAGCACGGCCGCGACGACCGCCGCGGTCGCCCCGGCCCGGCCCACCGAGTCGGCGAGGAAGGCGACGGCGTCGTCGAGCAGGGCCCAGTCGAGCACCAGGTCGAAGGGGCGGCCGAGGGTCGCGAGGAAACCCAGGTCGGCGCCCTTCAGCACCGTCAACAGGCCGAGCAGCGCGCCGGCGAGCGCCGCCACCGGCCGCCGCGCCCGCGCCGGCAGGGCGAGCAGCAGGGCCACGGCGAGCAGCCCTTCCAGGGGGATCCGCGCGAACCCGCCGGGCGTGAGCCGACCGGGCTGGTGCGGGGCGGTCAGGGCGGCCAGCACCAGCAGGGCGGCCAGCGCGGTGGTCGCCCGCGCCACGGCCCGTCGCGCTCCGTCCCGTCCGGGCGTACGCCCCACGGCGGGCCCGGCGGGATCCGGCGGGCGGCGGTCGGTCGCGGCCGGCCGTGGGACGAGCCCGGTCCGCGGTGGCCGTCGGCGGTCAGTCACCGGCGCGGACGAGCTCGGGGCGTACCGGCGGTCGCGCGCCCGCCGGGGCCGGCGGCCCGGATCGCCGGGGCGCGACCGGGCGGGCGGGACGGTGCCGCCACAACCAGCCGACGTCGCGGCCGAACGACTCGGCGAGCAGGGCCAGCGCCACCACCAGCACGAGCACGGTCACCGGCCCCGCCAGCACCCCGGCCGCCGCCACCAGCAGCAGGACCCCCTGCGCCGCCGCGACGATCTTGCGCCAGTACCGGGCGGGCAGCGGCCGGCGCAGCCACGGCAGCGCCCGGCCCGCGGCGACGAAGGCGTACCGCATGGCGCCGAGGAGGAGCACCCAGCCGCCCACGGCCGGCGCGACGTACAGGCCGAGGACGAGGATGAGGAACGCGTCGACCTCCATGTCGAAGCGTGCCCCCAGCGCGCTGGCCGTGCCGGTGCGCCGGGCCACGTGGCCGTCGACCGCGTCGAGCGCCAGCGCCACCGCGGTGAGGCAGACCAGCGCCCCCGCACCGGCGGCCCGGTCGGCGCCGGCCGCGAGCGCGTCCACGGTCAGCGCCGTCACGCCGCCGACGAGCAGGGCCCGGGCCAGCGTCACCCGGTCGGCCGGCCCGAGGACGCGCCCGGGCGCGTGCCCCAGCCCCCGGCTCAACGCCAGGCACAGCACCGCCCCGTACGCGGTCCCGGCGAGCCAGCCCGCCGGCCCGAGGCCGACCGTCCCGGCCAACGCCGCCAGCAGGACAATCTGGACGAACAGCCCGATCGCCGGGCCTTTTCGAACCGTGGGCACCGTGCCTCCGTGTCTGTGATCGACAGCTCTCGACAGGAACTACGGGAAACACCGCCGTCCGGTTCGCTCCGGACGCGGGTGAGGAGGAGCCGGTGACCCGCGAGGCGCGCGCCTTCTGGCTCCGTACGCCGGGCGAGGGCGAGATCCGGTCGGCGCCGCTGCCCGACCCCGGCCCGGGCGAGGTGCTCGTGCGCAGCCGCTACTCCGGCGTCAGCCGCGGCACCGAGACGCTGGTCTTCGCCGGTCGCGTCCCCGTCGACCAGTACGCCGCGATGCGCGCGCCGTTCCAGGAGGGCGACTTCCCCGCGCCGGTGAAGTACGGCTACCTCAGCGTGGGCGTGGTCGAGCAGGGCCCGGCGCACCTGCGCGGCCGGACGGTGTTCTGCCTGCACCCGCACCAGACCGCGTACGTGGTGCCGGCCGAGGCGGTGGTGCCCGTGCCGGAGGCGGTGCCGCCGGCCCGCGCGGTGCTCGCCGGGACCGTGGAGACGGCGGTGAACGCGCTCTGGGACGCCGCGCCCCTGGTGGGCGACCGGGTGAGCGTGGTCGGCGGCGGCATGGTCGGCTGCTGCGTCGCGGCGCTGCTCGCCCGCTTCCCCGGCGTGCGGGTCGAGCTGGTCGACACCGACCCGGCCCGGGCCGCGGTCGCCGCCGCGCTCGGCGTCGGGTTCGCCCCGCCCGAGGACGCGGCCGGCGGGCGGGACCTGGTGGTGCACGCGAGCGCCACCTCCGCCGGCCTGCGCCGGTCGCTGGAGCTGCTCCGTCCCGAGGGCACGGTCGTCGAGCTGAGCTGGTACGGCGACCGCACCGTGGACCTGGCGCTGGGCGGGGTGTTCCACTCCGGACGGTTGACGATCCGCGGCAGCCAGGTGGGCGCCGTCGCGCCGGCCCGGCGGGGCAGCCGCGGCTTCGCCGACCGGCTGGCGCTGGCCCTGGACCTGCTCGCCGACCCCGCCTTCGACGCGCTGGTCACCGGCGGGTCCCCCTTCGCGGAGCTGCCCGACGTGCTCGCCCGGCTGGCCGCGGGCAGCCTGCCCGCGCTGTGCCACCTCATCACCTACGACGAGGAGTGATCCGTGTTCAGCGTCACCGTCCGTGACCACATGATGGTCGCGCACAGCTTCCGGGGCGAGGTGTTCGGCCCGGCGCAGCGCCTGCACGGCGCGACGTTCGTCGTCGACGCCACCTTCCGCCGCGCCGACCTCGACGCCGACGGCGTCGTGGTCGACATCGGACTGGCCACCGAGCAGCTCAGGGCCGTGCTCGGGGAGCTGACCTACCGCAACCTCGACGACGAGCCGGCCTTCGCCGGCGTGAACACCACCACCGAGGTGCTCGCCCGGACCGTCGCCGACCGCCTCGCCGAGCGGGCGCGCGCCGGTGACCTCGGCGCGGGGGCCCGCGCGCTCGCCGGCATCACCGTCACGCTGCACGAGTCGCACGTCGCCTGGGCCAGCTACGAGCGGTCCCTCTGAGGCCGGGGTGGACGTGAACCCGGCGGGCCCCACGACCGCCCGGCGCCGCGTGGCGACCGTGCACGTCGTGCTGCCGAACGACATCGACGACCCGGCCACGCCGAGCGGCGGCAACACCTACGACCGCCGGCTCTGCCGGGGCCTGTCGGCGGCCGGCTGGACGGTCCGCGAGCACGCCGTGCCCGGCGGCTGGCCCCGGCCCGACGCGGTCGCGCGCGCCGGGCTCGCCCGGATGCTCGCGACGCTGCCCGACGGGGCGGTGGTCCTGCTCGACGGGCTGGTCGCCTCGGCCGCACCCGAGGCGCTGACCCCGCAGGCCCGGCGGTTGCGCCTCGTCGTCGTGGTGCACCTGCCGCTGGAGCACGACGCCGAGGGCGCGGCCCTGGCCGCCGCCGTCGCGGTCGTCACCACCAGCGGGTGGACGCGGCGGCGGCTGCTCGACCGGTACGCGCTGCCCGCCGACCGGGTGCACGTCGCCCGGCCCGGCGTCGACCCGGCCCCGGCCGCGCCCGGCACGCCGGCCGGCGGGAACCTGCTCTGCGTCGCCGCGGTCGCCCCGCACAAGGGGCACGACGTGCTGGTCGAGGCCCTGGCGGCGGTCGCCGACGCGCCCTGGGACTGCGTCTGCGTCGGCGCGCTGACCCGGGACCCCGCGTTCGTGGCGCGGCTGCGCCGGCAGGCGGCCGGGTACGGCCTCACCGACCGGGTGCGCCTGGTCGGCCCGCGCACCGGGGCAGCCCTCGACGCCGCGTACGCCGCCGCCGACCTGCTGGTGCTGGCGTCGCGCCGGGAGACGTACGGGATGGTGGTCACCGAGGCCCTCGCGCGCGGAATCCCGGTGCTGGGCACCGCCGCCGGCGGGCTGCCCGAGGCCCTGGGCCGCGCGCCGGACGGCGCGTCGCCGGGCCTGCTGGTGCCGCCCGACGACCCGGCGGCGCTCGCCGGGTCGCTGCGCCGCTGGCTCGACGACCCCGGTCTGCGGGGGCGGCTGCGGCGGGCGGCGCGCGGGCGGCGGGGCACGCTCGACGGCTGGCCGGTCACCGCCACGGTGACGGACGCCGTGCTGGCGGCGGCGATGGCGGCATGACCGTGGACCTGCCGCCGCACTTCGCGCAGTGGCTGACGCTGCGCGAGCCCGCCGACGCGGCGGCGCGCGCCGGGGACCTGGTGGAGCTCGTCCGGCGCCGGCTGGCCGCCGGGGCCGACCCGGCCGCCGGGCCGCTCGTCGTGCACGACCTCGGCGCCGGCACCGGCTCGATGGCCCGCTGGCTGGCCCCGCGCCTGCCCGGCCCGCAGCACTGGATCCTGCACGACCAGGACGCCGACCTGCTGGCCCGTGCGGCCGCCGGGATGCCCGACGCCGTCGACGGCGGCCCGGTCACCGTCGAGACCCGACGCGGCGACCTCACCCGGCTGGCCGCCGCCGACCTGGCCAACGCGTCGCTGGTCACCGCGTCCGCGCTGCTGGACATGCTCACCGCCGACGAGATCGAGCGCCTCGTCGCGGCCTGCGCCGGCGCCGGCCGCCCGGCCCTGCTGGCCCTCTCGGTGACCGGCCGGGTGCGGCTGACCCCGGCCGACCCGTGGGACGCGCGGATCGCCGCCGCGTTCAACGCCCACCAGCGCCGCACGGTCGGCGGGCGCGCCCTGCTCGGACCGGACGCCGTGCACGCCTGCGCGGCGGCGTTCGCCCGCCACGGCGTCGACGTGGTGCTGCGGCCCAGCCCGTGGCGGCTCGGCCCGGAGCAGGCCGCGCTGGCCGGCGAGTGGTTCGCCGGCTGGCTCGACGCGGCCCGCGAGCAGCGGCCCGAGCTGGCCGGCCCCACCCGGGCGTACGCCCGCCGCCGCCGCGCCGAGATCGCCGCCGGCCGGCTCGACGTGCTGGTCGACCACCTCGACCTGCTGGCCGGCGGTGGTTGAACCCGGCGGGCCCCCGGTGCGTGCCTACCGACAGGAACGTCGTCGAGGGAGGGCCGGGGTGGAGGCGACGGTGACCGCGCCGGTGCGGCGGTTCGGGGCGTGGGCGCGCGCGCTCGGTGGCCTGGCAGTGCTGGCCGTCCTGCTGGGCTGGCTGGGCGTCGGCCCGTTCCTCGACGGGCTGCGCCTGATCGACGCCCCGGCGCTGGCCGCCGCGCTCGGCATCGGGGTGCCGACCACCGTGTGCTGCGCCTGGCGGTGGCGCCTGGTCGCCGGGGGACTGGGCGTGCGGCTGCCGTTGCCGACGGCGGTCGCGCACTGCTACCGGGCGGTGTTCCTCAACGCGACGCTCCCCGGCGGCGTGCTGGGCGACGTGCACCGGGCGGTACGGCACGGCCGCGACGTCGGCGACGTCGGCCGGGGCGTGCGCGCGGTGGTCTGGGAGCGTACCGCCGGGCAGGTGGTGCTGGCCGCCGTCGCGGTGGTCGTGCTGGCCGCGTTCCCGTCCCCCGTCCGGCCGTACCTGCCGGCCGCCGCCGCGCTGCTGGCGGCGGCCGGCCTCGGCGGCGTCGTGCTGGCCCGCGCGCTGCCCACCGCCGGGCCGTCGCGGTGGGCGCGGGCGGCGCGCACGGCGGCGGGCGACGTGCGGGCCGGGCTGCTCGGCCGCCGGACCTGGGTGGGCGTGCTCGTGGCGTCCACCGTGGCCGTCGCCGGCCACCTGGCCACGTTCGTGCTGGCCGCGCGCACCGCCGGCTCCACCGCGCCGCTGACCCTGCTGGTGCCGCTGACGCTGCTGGCGCTGCTGGCCATGGGGGTGCCGGCGAACGTCGCCGGCTTCGGTCCCCGCGAGGGCGTGGCCGCGTGGGCGTTCGGCGCCGCCGGCCTGAGCGCCGCCGAGGGCGTGGCCACCGCCACGGTGTACGGGGCCCTGGTGCTCGCCGCGAGTCTTCCCGGCGCCGCCGTCCTGGTGGTCCGCCGTGTCCGCGTGCCCGCCGGCACCGTCTGACGAGGAGCCCGATGTCCGAAACGCCGCCCGCCGCCACGGTACGTACGCAGGTCACGGTGCCGCTGAGGTTCCCCGACGGGTATGCCACCACCGCGCGGGTGTTCTCCTTCCGAGGGCTGGCCGACGGCCGGGAACACCTCGCGTTCGGCCTCGGCGACCGGGCCGGGCCCCTCGGCCGGGGCGCGGCGCGGCCGGCCCTGCCGCTGGTGCGTGCGCACAGCGAGTGCCTGACCGGGGACGTGTTCGGCAGCCAGCGCTGCGACTGCGGCCCGCAACTGCGCGAGGCGGTCGAACGCATCGCCGCCGCCGGTGGCTACCTGCTCTACCTGCGCCAGGAGGGCCGGGGCATCGGCCTGTACGCCAAGCTCGACGCGTACGCGTTGCAGGACGCCGGGCTGGACACCTACGAGGCGAACCTGGCGCTGGGCCACCGGCCCGACGAGCGGGACTACACCGTCGCCGCGCTGGGCGTGGACCGGGTCGCGCTGCTCAGCAACAACCCGGACAAGGCGGCGCAGCTCGGCCGGCTCGGGGTGGCGGTCGCCGCGCGGGTCGCCACCGGGGTGTACCTGTCCCCGGCGAACGCCGGCTACCTGGCGGCGAAGGCCGGCCGCGGCGACCACGCCCTCGACCTCCCGCTCGTCCGTGACTGAGCGCCCGTACGTCCTGCTCAGCTGCGCGACGTCGCTGGACGGCTACCTCGACGACGCCAGCGGGCAGCGGCTGCTGCTGTCCAACGAGGCCGACCTGGACCGGGTCGACGAGGTCCGGGCCGGTTGCGACGCGATCCTGGTGGGTGCGGGCACGGTCCGCCGCGACGACCCGCGCCTGCTGGTCCGCTCCCCGCGGCGGCGCGCCGCCCGTCTCGCGCGCGGCCTGCCCGCCTCGCCGACCAGGGTCACCGTGACCGGCTGCGGGGACCTGGACCCGGCCGCCCGCTTCTTCACCGTCGGCGACGCCGACCGGATCGTCTACTGCGCGACCCCGGCCGTGGAGAAGACCGGGGAGCGCCTCGCCGGCCGGGCCACGGTGGTGGACGCGGGCGATCCGGTGGAGCCGGCGCGGGCGCTGGCCGACCTCGCCGCCCGGGGGGTGGACCGGCTGATGGTGGAGGGCGGGGCGAGCGTGCTCGGGCAGTTCCTCACCGCCGGCCTCGCCGACGAGCTGCACCTGGTGGTGGCCCCGTTCTTCGTCGGCGACCGGCGGGCGCCCCGGTTCGGCGGCGAGGGGCGCTTCCCGTGGCACCCCGGCCGCCGGGCGCGGGTGGCGGAGACCCGCCAGATCGGCGACGTCGTGCTGCTCCGCTACGCGCTGTCGGAACGCTGCGACGCGGGCTGAGCGGGCACGACCCCGAGCGCCCCCGTCCACCCGCCCCGCCGCGGCGGCGCCGTCGCGGCGTGGTGCGGGCGGGGCCACCGGCGGCGGGCGCTGCCCGAGCACCGGCCGACCGGACTGTGCATACTTGCGCGGTTGATGTCGTGCCGGCGGGCGGGCCCCCGGCTGCTGCGCGGGGTGGTTGTGGTGGTCGACAGGACGACGGCGGGGCGTGCCCAGGGGACCGGCGGCGGCGCCGCGACGATGGCCGACCCGGGGCTGCGGCAGTTGCTGGCCGGGCTGACCGCGGTGCGCGACGGCGACTTCGGCACCCGGCTGCCGGAGGACGCCGACGGCCTGCTGGGGGAGATCGCCACCGTCTTCAACGGGATGGTGGACCAGCTGTCGCTGTTCACCTCCGAGGTGACCCGGGTGGCCCGCGAGGTGGGCACCGAGGGGCAGCTCGGCGGGCAGGCCGAGGTGCCCGGGGTGTCGGGCACCTGGAAGGACCTCACCGACTCGGTCAACGCCATGGCCGGCAACCTCACCGACCAGGTCCGCGACATCGCCGAGGTGGCCACGGCGGTGGCGCGGGGCGACCTGTCGCAGAAGATCACCGTCGACGTGCGCGGCGAGATCCTGGAGTTGAAAGTCACCATCAACACGATGGTGGACCAGTTGTCGTCGTTCGCCGACGAGGTGACGCGGGTGGCCCGGGAGGTGGGCAGCGAGGGGCGCCTCGGCGGGCAGGCCGAGGTGCCCGGGGTGGCCGGCACCTGGCGCGACCTCACCGACTCGGTGAACTTCATGGCCGGCAACCTGACCAGCCAGGTGCGCAACATCGCCCAGGTCACCACGGCGGTGGCGCGGGGCGACCTGTCGCAGAAGATCACCGTCGACGCCCGGGGCGAGATCCTGGAGCTCAAGAGCACCATCAACACGATGGTGGACCAGTTGTCGTCGTTCGCCGACGAGGTGACGCGGGTGGCCCGGGAGGTGGGCACCGACGGGCGGCTGGGCGGTCAGGCCCAGGTCAGCGGCGTCGCCGGCACCTGGCGCGACCTGACCGACTCGGTGAACTCGATGGCGGTCAACCTCACCGACCAGGTGCGCAGCATCGCGCAGGTGGCCACGGCGGTGGCGCGGGGCGACCTGTCGCAGAAGATCACGGTCACCGCGCACGGCGAGATCCTGGAGCTGAAGAACACCATCAACACGATGGTGGACCAGTTGTCGTCGTTCGCCGACGAGGTGACCCGGGTGGCCCGGGAGGTGGGCACCGAGGGCCGCCTCGGCGGCCAGGCCGACGTCAAGGGCGTCTCGGGCACCTGGAAGGATCTCACCGAGTCGGTCAACGTCATGGCGGACAACCTCACCGCGCAGGTGCGCAGCATCGCCGAGGTGACCACGGCGGTGGCCAAGGGCGACCTGACCCAGAAGATCCGGGTCGACGCGCGCGGCGAGATCCTGGCGCTGAAGGAGACCATCAACACGATGGTCGACCAGCTCTCCGCGTTCGCCGACGAGGTGACCCGGGTGGCCCGGGAGGTGGGCACCGAGGGCCGGCTCGGCGGCCAGGCGCGGGTGTCCAACGTCGGCGGCACCTGGAAGGACCTGACCGACAACGTCAACGAGATGGCCAACAACCTCACCAACCAGGTGCGCTCGATCGCGCTGGTCGCCACCGCCGTGGCCCAGGGCGACCTGAGCCGGCAGATCACCGTGGAGGCCAAGGGCGAGGTGGCCGTGCTGGCCCAGACCATCAACACGATGGTCGGCACGCTGGGCGCGTTCGCCGACGAGGTGACCCGGGTGGCCCGGGAGGTGGGCACCGAGGGCCGGCTCGGCGGCCAGGCGCGGGTGCCGAACGTGGCCGGCACCTGGAAGGACCTCACCGACAACGTCAACTCGATGGCGAACAACCTCACCGGCCAGGTGCGCAACATCGCCCAGGTCACCACGGCGGTGGCGCAGGGCGACCTGACCAAGAAGATCGACGTCGACGCGCGCGGCGAGATCCTGGAGCTGAAGACCACGATCAACACGATGGTGGACCAGCTCTCCTCGTTCGCGGCGGAGGTGACTCGGGTGGCCCGGGAGGTCGGCAGCGAGGGCCGCCTCGGCGGGCAGGCCGAGGTCGAGGGGGTCTCCGGCACCTGGAAGCGGCTCACCGAGAACGTCAACGAGCTGGCCGGGAACCTCACCCGCCAGGTCCGCGCCATCGCCGAGGTGACCAGCGCGGTCGCCACCGGCGACCTGACCCGCTCCATCACCGTGGACGCCCCCGGCGAGGTCGGCGAGCTGAAGGACAACATCAACTCGATGGTGGAGTCGCTGCGCGAGACCACCCGGACCAACCAGGAACAGGACTGGCTCAAGACCAACCTGGCCCGCATCGCCGGCCTCATGCAGGGCCACCGCGACCTGGACGTGGTCGCCGGCCTGGTGATGAACGAGCTGGCCCCGCTGGTCTCCGCCCAGCTCGGCACGTTCCTGCTGGTGGACGAGAGCGCCGGCGGGACCGGCCTGCGGGTGATCGGCGGGTACGGGCACGACACCAGCGGCCGCCGGTACGCCCTCGGCGACTCCCTCGTCGGGCAGGCCGCGGTGAGCAAGCGGGCGATCGTGGTGGACGCCGTGCCGGCCGACTACGTCACCGTCTCCTCCAGCCTCGGCGCCGCCGCCCCGCTGCACCTGGTGGTGCTGCCGATCCTCTTCGAGGACCAGGTGCTCGGCGTGATCGAGCTGGCCAGCATGAGCCGCTTCACCGAGGTGCAGCGCGACTTCCTCGACCAGTTGACCGAGACCCTGGGCGTCAACGTCAACACCATCGTCGCCAACGCCCGTACCGACGTGCTGCTCACCGAGTCGCAGCGCCTCGCCGCCGAGCTCCAGGCCCGCTCGGAGGAGTTGCAGGCCCGCTCGGAGGAACTCCAGCGCTCCAACGCCGAGCTGGAGGACAAGGCGGCCCTGCTGGCGCGGCAGAACCACGACATCGAGACGAAGAACTCCGAGATCGAGCAGGCCCGCCAGGAGCTGGAGACCCGGGCGCAGCAGCTCGCGCTCGCCTCGAAGTACAAGTCGGAGTTCCTCGCCAACATGAGCCACGAGCTGCGTACGCCGCTGAACTCGCTGCTCATCCTCGCCCAGCTGCTGGCGCAGAACCCGAACCGCAACCTGACCGCCAAGCAGGTCGAGTACGCCACCGTCATCCACTCGGCCGGCACGGACCTGCTCCAGCTCATCAACGACATCCTCGACCTGTCCAAGGTGGAGGCCGGGAAGATGGACATCAACCCGGAGACCTTCGAGCTGGCCGCGCTGCGCGACTACGTCGACGCCACGTTCCGGCCGCTGACCACCCCCCGCGGCCTGGAGCTGGAGATCACCACCGGGCCGGGCGTGCCGACCGAGCTGCACACCGACGAGCAGCGGCTGCGGCAGGTGCTGCGCAACCTGGTCTCCAACGCGGTGAAGTTCACCGAACGGGGGCGGGTGCAGCTGCGCATCGAGCGGGCCGCGCCGAGCGAGCTGCCCGACGGCTTCGCCCAGACGGACGCCGTCCTCGCGTTCCGGGTGATCGACACCGGCATCGGCATCGCCGAGCAGCACCTGACCGCGATCTTCGACGCCTTCCAGCAGGCCGACGGCACCACCAGCCGGCGGTACGGGGGCACCGGCCTCGGGCTCTCCATCAGCCGGGAGATCGCCCACCTGCTCGGCGGCCGGATCAAGGCGCACAGCGTGCTCGGCCAGGGCAGCACGTTCACCCTCTACCTGCCGGTCGGCGCGGTGCCGACGCCGGCGGGCGCGGAGGCCGTCACGGACGGCGGGGCGTCGCCGTGGTCGCCCCCGGCCGCGCTGCCGCCGGCCGTCGCCCTCCAGCCGGGCGAGCCCCGCCGGATGCTGGTGCTGGAGCGCCACGACAAGGGGCTGCTGACGCTGCTCGCCCAGGGGGTGGCGGCGGACCTCGGCGAGGCGCACCCGCCGGTGGAGGTCTCCACGGCGGTGGACGTGGCCTCGGCGCTGGAGACGCTCGCCGGCGGGCGGCACCACGTCCTGGTGCTTCAGCTCGACCTGCCCGACGACGGCGGGACGACGCTGCTCAGGGCGCTGCACGACGACCCGGCGCTGCGCGGGGTGCCCGTGCTGGCGTACCACGGGCACCCGCTGGCGGCCGGCCAGCAGGCCCTGCTCCAGGCGCTGTCCCACGAGCGGCCGCTGGAGGTCCTGCGCAGCCTGGACGACCTGCGCGAGCGGATCGCCCTGCACCTGACGGCGGTGACCCCCGAGCGGGTGCTGCCGTTCGCGCCGGTGCTGCCCGACGTCCGGCCGGCC
>NZ_JBPQTP010000139.1:0-16357 GCF_051386395.1 Micromonospora sp. URMC 106 | reverse complement strand
GGCCCGCGCGACCGGGGGCGTGGCGCGGGTGCCGGCGGGGGAGGGCGCGGGTGGCGGCGTACCGGAGAAGGCGTCGAGGGCCCGGCGGCGGGCGACGCCGGCGCCCGAGCCCGCGCCGGAACTGGACGACGCGGAGCTGCGCGGCGCGCTGGAGGCGATCCTGCTGGTGGTGGACGAGCCGGTCAGCGAGCTGACCCTCGCCCAGGTGCTGGAGCAGCCCGCCGAGCGGATCGGCCCGATGCTGGACGAGATCGCCGCGGGCTACACCGCCGCCGGGCACGGCTTCGAGCTGCGCCGGGCCGCGGGTGGCTGGCGTCTCTACACCCGGCCGGAATACGCGACCTACGTGGAACGGTTCGTGCTTGACGGGCAGTCCGTACGGCTGACCCAGGCCGCGCTGGAGACACTCGCCGTGGTCGCCTACAAGCAGCCGGTCACCCGGTCGCGGATCTCCGCCATCCGGGGTGTCAACTGCGACGGGGTGATCCGTACCCTGGTCTCCCGCGGGCTGGTGGAGGAGTGCGGCACCGAACCGGACAGCGGGGCGTTCCTCTACCGGACCACCACGATGTTCCTGGAGAAGCTCGGGCTGAACAGCGTCGACGACCTCCCGCCGCTGGCCCCGTTCCTTCCCGACGACGTAGAAGAGCTTGCCGATGCCACGCGATGACCGCACACCCCGCCCCGACGCGCCCGTCTTCGAGGGGGCCGAGCGCCTCCAGAAGGTGCTGGCCGCCGCCGGCGTCGGCTCCCGGCGCGCCTGCGAGGACCTGATCTTCCGCCGCCGGGTCACCGTCAACGGGCGGGTCGCCCAGCTCGGCGACAAGGTCGACCCGGCCACCGCCGTCATCCACGTCGACGGCGAGCGCCTCGTCGCCGACACCCGCCTGGTCTACCTGGCCATGAACAAGCCCCGCGGGGTCGTCTCCACGATGGCGGACGAGAAGGGGCGCACCGCGCTCGCCGACTTCCTCGGCAACCGGGTGGAGCAGCGGGTCTACCACGTCGGCCGGCTCGACGCCGACAGCGAGGGTCTGCTGCTGCTCACCAACGACGGCACCCTCGCGCACAAGCTCATGCACCCGTCGTACGGGGTGCAGAAGACCTATCTCTGCGAGGTGTCCGGGCCGATCCCGCGCAACCTCGGCAAGCGGCTGACGGCCGGCGTGGAGCTGGAGGACGGCCCCGCGAAGGTCGACTCCTTCCGGGTGGTGGACACGCTGGGACGGACCGCCCAGGTGGAGCTGACCCTGCACGAGGGGCGCAAGCACATCGTCCGGCGGCTGCTCGCCGAGGTCGGCCACCCGGTGAGCCGGCTGGTGCGTACCGCCATCGGGCCGATCCGGCTGGGCGACCTGCGCGCCGGGCGCACCCGGCGGCTGACCAACGCGGAGGTCGCCGCCCTGTTCAAGGCCGTGGGTGACTGACCGCCGGGTTCGGGGGTACGGCTGCCGGTAGGCTCCGTGACGGCCCGGCGGCCGGCGGCGACCCGCGCGGCGCCGGGCATCATTGAGAACGTTTGGACAACCGCTCGCGGGACGCGATGGGCGTCTCGTGAGGTACGGGCTGAGGAGGACAACGGTGGAGGAAAACGTACGGGCCGGGCGCTGCGTGGTCGCTGTGGACGGGCCGTCCGGTTCGGGTAAGTCCACCGTCTCCCGGCGGCTCGCCGTCGGCCTCGGTGCCCGCTACCTGGACACCGGCGCCATGTACCGGGCCATCACCTGGGCGGTGCTGCGCTCCGGCGTCGACCTGACCGACGCCGAGTCGGTGGCGAAGGTCGCCGGCGAGGTGGACCTGCGCATCGGCACCGATCCGAAGGGATACGGCGTGACCGCCGACGGCGTGAACGTCGACGCCGAGATCCGCGGCCCGGAGGTGACCGGGGCGGTCTCCGCCGTGGCCGCCGTGCCGGCCGTGCGCGCGCTGCTGGTCACCCGGCAGCGCGAGATGATCGCGAACGCCGGCCGCATCGTGGTCGAGGGCCGCGACATCGGGTCCGTGGTGGCGCCGGACGCCGACCTGAAGGTCTACCTCACCGCCTCCGAGGCGGCCCGGGCCGCCCGGCGCAGCGCCGAGGACGCCACCGACGTGGCGGCCACCGCCGCCGACCTGGCCCGGCGGGACCGGCTCGACTCGACCCGCAAGGCCGACCCGCTGACCCAGGCCGCCGACGCCGTGGTGCTGGACACGACCGAGCTGGGCATCGACGAGGTCGTCGAGCGGCTGCGCGGCCTGCTGACCGAACGGGGAGTGGCATGACCGACGCCGACGGTTGGGTGGAACTGCGGGAACCGGACCTCGACACGGAGGAACCGACCGGCCCGCAGCCGGTCGTGGCCGTGGTCGGCCGTCCCAACGTGGGCAAGTCGACCCTGGTCAACCGCATCATCGGCCGCCGGCAGGCGGTCGTCGAGGACATCCCCGGGGTGACCCGGGACCGCGTCCCGTACGACGCGCAGTGGGCCGGCCGGCAGTTCACCGTGGTGGACACCGGCGGGTGGGAACCCGACGCCAAGGACCGGGCGGCCGCGATCGCGGCGCAGGCCGAGGCGGCGGTCGCCACCGCCGACGTGGTGCTGTTCGTCGTGGACGCGATGGTCGGCTCGACCGATGTTGACGAGGCGGCGGTGCGGATGCTGCGCCGCAGCGCCAAGCCGGTGATCCTGGTCGCCAACAAGGCCGACAACACCTCCATCGAGATGGAGGCCACCTCGCTGTGGTCGCTCGGCCTCGGCGAGCCGTACCCGGTCTCGGCGCTGCACGGCCGCGGCTCGGGCGAGCTGCTCGACGCCATCATGGACGCGCTGCCGGAGGCCCCGAAGATCGTCGAGAACCGCCCGCGCGGGCCGCGCCGGGTGGCCCTCGTCGGCCGGCCGAACGTCGGCAAGTCCAGCCTGCTGAACCGTTTCTCGGGGGAGGAGCGGGCGGTCGTCGACTCGGTCGCCGGCACCACCGTGGACCCGGTCGACAGCCTGGTCGAGATCGGCGGCGAGACCTGGCAGCTGGTCGACACGGCGGGCCTGCGCAAGCGGGTGGGCAAGGCCAGCGGCACCGAGTACTACGCCAGCCTGCGCACCGCCTCGGCGATCGAGGCCGCCGAGGTGGCCGTGGTGCTGCTCGACGCCAGCGAGGTCATCAGCGAGCAGGACCAGCGGATCCTGTCCATGGTCACCGAGACCGGGCGGGCGCTGGTGATCGCCTTCAACAAGTGGGACCTGGTCGACGGTGACCGCCGGTACTACCTGGACAAGGAGATCGAGCGCGAGCTGCGCCGCATCCCGTGGGCGATCCGGCTCAACCTGTCGGCGCGGACGGGCCGGGCGGTGGACAAGCTCGCGCCGGCGCTGCGCAAGGCCCTGGCGAGCTGGGAGACCCGGGTGCCGACCGCGCAGCTCAACTCGTGGCTGACCGCGCTGGTGCAGGCCACCCCGCACCCGGTGCGCGGCGGCCGGGCGCCGAAGATCCTCTTCGCCACCCAGGCGGGCGTGGCCCCGCCGCGTTTCGTGCTGTTCACCACCGCTCCGCTGGACGCGGGCTACCAGCGCTTCGTCGAGCGCAAGCTGCGCGAGGAGTTCGGCTTCGAGGGCAGCCCGATCGAGATCTCGGTACGCCCCCGCAAGAAGCTCGGCCCCGGCGGCCGCGGCAAGGCCCACGGCTGACCCTGGCCCGACGATGCCGGGTGGGAGCCCCGCTCCCACCCGGCATTTTTCGTGCCCACCGCCTTACCTATCCTCCTAGGACGCCGTAGGGATGGTGGGGTGCGCGACGCGCTCGCGGTACCGGAGGGGCCAGTGCGGACGAGGAGATGATCCTGCGCTAAGCTGTACCGGCTACCGCGGGGGAAACCGCGCGAGGGCATCGGGACGTGGCGCAGCTTGGTAGCGCACTTGACTGGGGGTCAAGGGGTCGTCGGTTCGAATCCGGCCGTCCCGACGCAGGTCAAAGGGCTGATCCAGAATTCGGATCGGCCCTTCTTGGCGTTCTGGGGACCAAGGCCGGTCAAGTTGCCGGTGAGCAGCGCTCCTTGACCGCCGGTCAACTTCCAACGACCGGTCTCTAGTCACAGTCGGTGACACCTGAGCAACTGGAGCGCACTCACATGCCGATGACAGCTCGGGTCCTCATGGCCGCCCGACGGCGGCTTGGCGGCGGCTGGCAGGATCCTTACCGTGAATCTCCAGGACGTGCTCGACAAACAGGTCAACCTCCATGGCGTTCCGGCCGTTGTAGCGGGGCTGTCCGTCGCGGGGACAAGAAGTGTGGCTACTCGCGGGGCGGTCCAGGTGACCTCGGATTCGTGCTTCCGAATCGCGTCGTTGACGAAGACCTTCACCTCCAGTGCGCTCGTTCTGACACTGCGAGAGCACGACGTCCCGCTGAGCACCCCTGCCATCGAGCTGCTTCCAGACCTCGCGCCTGACTGGCGAGCGGATACGAGCCTCACCGTCGAGCAGATCCTCGGGCAGGTCTCGGGGCTGCGCGAGTCCGTGGACTCGAGCACCGTCGCCACTCTGGGGGACGGGCACCACGCGCTCAACGAGGCAGCCCGGCTCGTAGTGCGCGCCGGGAACGAAAAAGAGCCCGGGGCGCACTGGTCCTACTACAACGGCAACTACTTCCTGGCCGGTGCGATCCTCGCGGCCCTCAACGGCGCTTCATACGAGACAGCGTTGAAGAAGAAGCTGCTCGAACCTTGGCACCTCTTCCAAACAGGTTTCGACGCACCGCGCGACTCGATCACCGGGTGGGATGGTCCGACCGAGCTCCCACGAAGCGACTACCCACACTCGCGCCGCCCCAGCGGAGGCTTGTGGTCGTGCCTCTCGGACCTCCTGGCGCTTGGCGAAGGACTGCTCGGCGACCGGGCCCTTCTGCAGGAGATCCGCCGACCGCGCACCACGCCGGACGACCCCATGACATACGGCCTCGGATGGGCGCTTGGCCCTTCGGGCCAGATGTACCTCAACGGGCGCCTGCCCGGATACCGGGCCGCAATGCTACTGGTTCCCGACAAGGACTACGTGAGCGTTGTCCTCACCAACCAGCAGCGCGCGCTCCCCGCCGTGGCAAGAGTCCTCAGCGACATGCAGCAGAACCTGACTGGGGACGACCTCGCAACAGCCATTGACCGCTTCGCAGCCTGAAATGCACTCACATGCCGCGATGCGCGCCCCTGTCGCGGAACCGTGAGGGCCTCCGCGACTCCTCTTGAGGATCATGTCGGGCATCAGGTGGGACGTGAGCGTCAAGCAGTCCCGTGACAGGACACGTCGGCTGCTGGCGTGCCGAGTCCCAGCTGATGCTTGACGTTTCCGTCCCAGTTGATGCCGGACAGGTGGCCTAGGGATATCGAGGGCATCGTAGTGGTGGTGCTTGGCTGGGGGCGGTCTGGGATCCTGGCCGCATGGAGAGTGTGGATCCGGGCGGGCCGCTGAGTGACCTGGAGATCCGGGAGTTGACGCGGTTGCTGGCACGGTTCGCGTCGCACGATTTGGATCAGTGGGAGAACTGGCGTATCGACACCTCGTATGGTCCGGTGTTCATGTCGGTCAGCCGGAAGTTGCTGCCGGGCTGGCCGGAGGATGCGTTCACCACGATCTGGCCGATGCCGGGGCACCTGGCCGAGGACGGTCCGAAGGGTTGGACGGTGTGGCGGCAGGACGACAACGGCAATCGGTACGAGGTCTCCGACATGACACCCGGGCGGAGGCGGATGTAACCGCCGCAGTGATGGTGACACGAGGTCACAAGCAGACCTATTGGCTCGCCCGATCGGCCTGAGCCCCGACGCCGGCGGCCAAGTTCGGCGGCGGCTCTCGCGAGCGCTTTGGCGGATTGCCTTGCGCGCAGTTGACAGCTCCCTTTGCTTGCTATCCGCCACGGACGACGCCCTGCGCCGATGCCGCCGTGCCACGGCGACGCCCAGCGCAAGGACGACCAGCAGGGGCAAGGCAAGCCATGCGAGGCGAGTCCCGGCCACACTTGCAGGGTAGCGGCGTCAGTCCATGAACGGGGCTCGGACGAACTGCCAGCGTGCCCGACCCGTGCCCGATCTGGCGGTCGACACCGGTCAGCAGCGGCACCCACACGGCCTCAAACCTCGCCGCTCCATCCTTCCCCGACCACTCTCACGCCTGCTCACTCCGGTCGGCCAAATCGGCGGCTCAGGTCGGCCAACGCGCCTTACACACTGACGATGCTCACTCAGTCGGATTGCTCTGCTGTGCGTAGCGGAAAGCAAGCCGTCTGATGATGGCTTCGCCCTTGGCTGCTGGTAGCCAGCTGGCGTCCGTATGCGATTCGCTCTCTTCCCACTCGGGGACGTCGGCGGGGTCGTCGCCTCCGATGCCCAGCGACACATTGCTGTGGCGGGCGCGGAAGTAGAAGGGCTCACCGTTCGGCAGAGAGCCTTCCACCTGCACAGGAGCTGCCGCACAGGTCAGATGCGCCTCCCAGCCCTCACTCCCGAGAGTGGCGATGAGCTGGAGCCAGGATCCCACGTGCTCCCGGTGCCACCCCTGGCGCGCAGTCTCCCGATCCATGACCTTTATGGTGCTGCATCGGGACCTGGCTGTGCAGATCGGGGAGCGCGGGCTGAGTGACCAACTGAGTGACGACCGCGACGGACATACACGGACGTGCGGGGATGAGGTCGGACGGTGTTCGCTGCTCAGCGCTCGTCCCATGCCAGCTCACGAGATCGTGTTGGTTGCCTGGGGGCAAGGGGTCGTCGGTTCGAATCCGGCCGTCCCGAGGCGGGTTGAAGGCCATGTGGGATCTTCCGGGTGGCCTTTTCTGATCTTATGCACCCGCGTTGGCGATACGGCTGTCGTAGGGAGCGGTTAGAGCTTCGCGGCTCGACGCACGAGCACGGGTGCCGACACGAGATCGTCTGTCCGTCAGACAGGCTGATCGTGACGAGCCAGGACCTAGCGGGCAACCTGGCTGCCCGCTGGCTGTCCGGAGCGTCAGCCCTCTGAGTGAGCCGTTCCGCCGACGTCCTGGCCGCGTTCACGGAGCCGCCGCTTGCTGTGGCCGACGGCGGCGGAGTGCCGCGCAGGTCCTGAGACCCGACACCTAGCGTCTGGTTGACGGTTGACGTTGGACGAAGCGACGCCGCGAGTCACACCGAGACGGGCAGGGGGTCAGGAGGCTGCGGCGGCCCTCTTGGTGGGGCCGGCCGAGGTGGTGCCGTGGGTGGGGCGGCGGGTCAGGACCTGGGGGCCGGCAGCCGTGATGGCGACCGTGTGTTCGGAGTGGGCGGTGCGGGAGCCGTCGGCGGAGCGGATGGTCCAGCCGTCTTTGTCGAACCTGATCCTGTCGGTGGAGCGGCAGAACCAGGGCTCGATGGCGATGGTGAGGCCGGGCTCGAGTTTCAGGCCCCGGCGGGCACGGCCGTTGTTGGGTACGTGCGGGGCCTCGTGCATAGTGCGGCCGATGCCGTGGCCGCCGAACTCGGCGTTGACGCCGTAGCCGTAGGAGTGGGCGACCTCGCCGATCGCGGCGGAGATGTCGCCGAGGCGGCCGCCGGGCTGGGCGGCGGCGATGCCGGCCTCCAGTGCGACCTCGGTGGCCTCGATCAGCTTCAGGTCGGCCGGGTCGGGGGTGCCGACGATGACGGAGAGCGCGGAGTCGGCGACCCAGCCGTCGATGCCGGCCGCCATGTCGATGCTGAGCAGGTCACCGTCCCGCAGAACGTAGTCGTGCGGCAGACCGTGCAGCACCGCGTCGTTGACCGACAGGCACAGCACGTTGCGGAACGGGCCGCGGCCGAACGAAGGGGCGTAGTCCCAGTAGCAGGATTCGGCGCCGCGTTCGGCGATCCGGCGGCGGGCGTGGTGTTCCAGGTCCATCAGGTTGACGCCGACGGCGGCGACACCGCTGAGCTCGGCGAGCAGTTCGCCGACGAACTGGCCGGCCACCGCCATCCGGTCGATCTCCTCGGCGGACTTGAGCTCGATCACGACAGCCTCCCTCTTTCTGTGCGGTATTTTTATACCACGCTAGGTCGGGATGCTCCGGAGGGCTATCCTGCTGGCATGGTTCGCCAACCACTCACCGCCGAACAGATCGCAGCGGGCCAGCGCCTCGGAGCCGCTCTCCGGGCCGCGCGGGCGGGCCGCAGCCTCGTCGAGGTGGCCCTGGCAGCCGGCATCTCCCCCGAGACGCTGCGCAAGATCGAGGCGGGTCGCCTCCCCGCACCGGCGTTCGGCACTGTGGTCGGTCTCAGCCAGGCCCTCGACGTCCCCCTCAGCGACCTGGCCGACGTCTGGCTGGCCGACATGCCCGTCCGCCAGGCGTCCTAGTCACCAGCCGCCCGGGCGACCCGGCAGGCGTGTGATCGACGTCGGATCGTGGTGGATGACGCCGGGCCAACTCTCGGGTCTCAGGCCGTACGGGAGGCACTCGCTCGGTGGGGGTCGGCACCGGCCGTGGTGAGGCGGTCGTCGCCGTGGTCGCCGTGCCAGTCGAGGATGAGCATGCAGGCGTCGTCGGGCAGGGTGGGTCCGGCGACGTCGAGGACGGCGTCGCCGAGTACGCGGACGACCTCCCTGGGGTGCAGGTCGGCGAGGCCGGGCAGCCGTGCAGGCAGGTCGAGGCGGGCGGCGCCGCGTTCCAGCATGCCGTCGGTGAGCAGGATGAGTCGATCGTCCGGACGCAGCGGGACGTCGGTCGTGCGGTAGATCCCGTCTCGCAGTACGCCGAACGGTGCATCGACCGGTAGCGCGATGGGCTGGACGGTTCCGTCGCGCACCAGGAGCGGGGTGGGGTGACCGGCGTTGACCATGGCCAGCACGCCGGTGCGCAGGTCGAGCCGGCCGAGCAGCCCGGTGGCGAAGGTGAACCCTCCGGGCGGGTTTTGGATCAGCGCCGAGTTCGCGGCCCGGGCCTGCTCGAGGAGTGTGTGGCCGCGACGGCGGGTGTGGCGCAGACTGCCGACGCAGAGCGTTGCGGTCAGGGCGCTGTGCACGCCGTGGCCCACCGCGTCGGTGATGCTCAGGTGCAGCAGGTTGCGCGCGAGGCTGTAGTCGAAGGTGTCTCCGCCGATGCTGGCCGCCGGCTCCAGCCACGCGGAGAGGGTGAACGAGCCGGCCTCGCAGGTGAACGAGGAGGGCAGGAGCCGGCGCTGGATCTCCGCGGCGAGGGTGAACGGGGTGGTCCGCTGACCCCATTCGAAGAGGTCGGTGTGCCGCCGGGCGGCGATCACCACGAACGCCAGCGCGTGTGCGGCCCGGGAGATCTCGGCCAGGGCCTCGTCGTCCGGCTCGGCCGGCAAGGCGATCTCCAGCAGTCCGATGGCCTCGCCGCGTTGCGTGACGGGCGCCATCACGACGTGATGACCACCGCTCGAACGGACCTGCACGCGCTGGGAGCGCAGTGCCTGTTCCTGCGGCCCGCCGTCGAAGGGCAGCACGGTGGCGACGTCCTGGTCCTGCCGGCGTCTGCCGGGCCGGTCTGCGAGGGGAACGTCGTGGGTCAGGCGTACGAGGGCCCGGCCGCTCATGTCCGCGACGAGGAACGACACCCACAGCGCCCCGAGGTCGACGCCGATGCCCCGGGTCACCGCCTCCACCGCGTCGACGGGGGCGGCGTCCTCGACGGCGCGCAGCACGTTGCCCAGGTCCACGCCGCTCCACCGCTTCCCGTTCACACGCCAGAGCATAGGCCGACGGAGATGCCGGGCCGTGCGGCGCGGGCTACGCCGGCGCCCGGCTGTCCGGCGCGGGCTAACGCCGGCGCCCGGCCGTCCGGCGGGGGCTACGCCGGCCCCTGGACTGCGCCCGGGCTCAGCGCCGCCCGGACGCAGGTCAGAGGGCGGCCGGCCCGGTGTCCCCGGAGGCCGACCATCCCACCAGGACGACGGGAGCAACGAGGACGTCGCCCGGGGCGGTCGTCACCTCGTGGCCCTTCGGCGTCGCCGGCGGGCGTGGGCGATCACGCGGACGCCCGAGTGAACGGTTCCATCCGCTCGACCCACTGCGCCCGCCAGGCCGGCGGCTCCCAGGGCTCCCCGAAGTAGATGCGTTCGCGGACGACCTTTCCGTCGCGGAACTCCATGATCCCGACGGCCATCATGGGTCGGTCGTCGTACCGGATGGTGTACTCGTTGACCCACAGATCCCCGCAGCCGGTGGTCCGGTGCAACTGGAACTCCTGGCGGGCGGGGTAGCTGGACCTGAAGGCGGTGATGTTCGCCTTGCCGCGGATGCGCTCGCGGCCCTGGGGCCACTCCAGCACCGCGTCGTCGGCGTAGATCTCGGAGGCGCGGGCGATGTCGTCGCCCGGCCCGCCGCCGGGTGCGCTGACGTTCGAGGCGTCGAAGTGGGCTTTGATCATCGCCCGTGCCGCGGTCTCGTCCATTGCCCAACCTTCCGTCCGAACGGAGGTCTGCGTGGTGGCCTGCGCATCTGGACGCTATCACCGGCCGTTGGCCGCCCGGTGCGGTACGCCGCCGATGCCCTCGCCGGCGGACCTGTGCGCCGCCGGGTGGCGGCGCGCCCGACCTGCCCTGACGCGGATCCGCCAACCTGGGGGTCAGCCGCCGCCGGGTGGGGCGCCGGCTGCCTCGACGGTCGGTGCGGACGCCGCCTGCGCGAGCGCGGTCCGGATGACATCGCGCAGCGGCCCGTCGGGGTGGTCGGTCCAGTGCTGGACGGCGACGCGCAGGCCGGCCAGGAAGGTCGCCGCCAGCACCCGGGAGCGCAGTTCCGGTTCGGGGCCGGCCAGCCGGTGTGCGAACTCGTCGGCGAGGTCGCGCTCGATGGTGGTGTACGCCGCGATCTGCTGGGCGACGAGTCCCGGGTGCCCCCGCAACTGGCGGCGGCGGACCAGCCAGGAGGGCGGGGTGTCGCCGTACGCCTCGTCGGCGAGCTGCTCGGCGGCGCGGCCCAGCGCGCGCCACGGGGGCGCGTCGGGCGGCTGCTGGCGGACCAGTTCCAGCAGCCGGCGCAGCCGTACGGCGTCGCCGTGGAAGATCGCCTCCTCCTTGCTGGAGAAGTAGTTGGAGAACGTGCGGCGGGACACGTTCGCGGCGTCGGCGATCGCCTCGACGGTGACGCGGTCGAGCCCGTGCTCGGTGGCCAGGCGCAGGGCCGCCTCGTGCAGGGCGAGGCGGGTCGCCGCCTTCTTGCGCTCCCGTAGCCCGGTGGACTCCTCCATGCCGACAGCCTAGTCGCGGCGTGATCCGTTTCTCATCGCGCAAACTTGCACACTGGGCAAGATCGGCAGATGCTTGTGTGCGGCAACCATCTGCGATGTGGGGGGAACGGTGGACGGCACCGCTCGTCAACTCGGCACCAGGCTGCACGAACTCGTCCGCACCGTACGGCTGATCCGGCGCCGCCGGGCCGACGTCCGGCCGCTCGTGCCGCTCGGCCTGGCCGGCATGCTCATGCAGATCGACCAGCTTCCCCCCGGCTGCCACGCGCGGGAGCTCGCCGCCCGCACCGGCCTGGACCCGTCGACCATCAGCCGCGCCATCGCCTCGCTCGTCGGGCTCGGCCTGGTCGAGCGGCGCGCCGACCCGACCGACATGCGGGCCAGGGTCCTGGCCGTCACCCCCGACGGCCGGGCCGCCCTCACCGAGATCTTCGACTGGTACGGCGGGGTGCTCGACCGGGCGCTCGCCGACTGGACGCCCGACGAGATGGCGGCGCTGAGCACGGCCATCGGCCGGTTCACCCGCGACATCGAGACCGCCCTCGGACACCACGACAACCTGGAGGCCGCGCGATGAGCGCACCCACCACGACGACCGGCGACACGCCGATGACCCATCGGCAGACGCTCGAGGCGCTCAGCGGCCTGCTGCTGGTGTTGTTCGTCGCCATGCTGAGCGGCACCGTCGTCTCGACGGCGCTGCCGAAGATCATCGGTGCGCTGAACGGGTCGCAGACCCAGTACACGTGGGTGGTCACCGCCACCCTGCTCACCGCGACCGCGACCACCCCGATCTGGGGCAAGCTCGCCGACCTGTTCAACAAGAAGCTGCTGGTGCAGGTCGCCATCGTGGTCTTCCTGGTCGGCTCGGTGCTCGCCGGCTTCGCGCAGACCGCCGGCCAGCTCATCGCCGCCCGCGCGTTCCAGGGCATCGGGGTCGGCGGCCTCCAGGCGCTCGTCCAGGTCGCCATCGCGGCGATGATCCCGCCGCGCGAGCGGGGCCGCTACAACGGCTACCTCGGCGGCGTGATGGCGGTGGCGACGGTCGGCGGCCCGCTGCTGGGCGGCCTCATCGTCGACACGTCCTGGCTCGGCTGGCGCTGGTGCTTCTTCGTCGGCGTGCCCGTCGCCGTCATCGCGCTGATCCTGCTCCAGGTCACCCTGCACCTGCCGACGGCCCGCCGCGACAACGTGAAGATCGACTACCTGGGCGCGACCCTGATCGCCGCCGGGGTCAGCGTGCTGCTCATCTGGATCTCCTTCGTCGACGACTCGTTCGCCTGGCTGTCCTGGCAGACCGCGGCGATGGTGGGCGGCGCGGCCGTCCTGCTCGCCCTGGCCGTCCGGGTGGAGGCGCGGGCGCAGGAGCCGGTGGTCCCGCTCGGGCTGGTCCGGCAGCGCACCACCGCCCTGGCCATCCTCGGCAGCCTGGCGGTCGGCATGGCCATGTTCGGCGGCGCCGTCTTCCTCGGCCAGTACTTCCAGATCGGCCGCGGCTACAGCCCGACGGAGGCCGGGCTGCTCACCATCCCGATGATGGCCGGCGTCCTCGGCTCGTCGATCGTCGCCGGTCGACTGATCACGAAGACGGGCAGGATCAAGCCGTACATCGTGTTCGGGGCGGTCGTGCTCGTCATCGGGTTCGCCCTGCTCGGCACGATAGACCACGAGACGTCGCTGGTGCTGCTCGGCGCCGCCATGTTCGTCGTCGGTGTCGGGGTCGGCATGACCATGCAGAACCTCGTCCTGGCCGTGCAGAACACCGTCTCTCTCAAGGACATCGGCGCGGCCAGCTCCACCGTGGCCTTCTTCCGCTCACTCGGCGGCACCATCGGGGTGTCGGTGCTCGGCGCGGTCCTCGCCCGTCAGGTCACCGACCGGATCACCACCGACCTCGCCGCCGCGGGCATCCCCGCCTCCGGTGGGGGGTCCGGCAGCCTCAACGTCGACGCCATGCCGGCCGTGGTCCAGCAGATCGTGCGGGCCGCGTACGGCGACGCCACCGGCCACATCTTCCTCATCTCCGCGGCCATCGCCGTCGTCGGCGTCGTCGCCGCGGCGCTGCTCAAGCCGGTCACCCTGCGTACCAGCCTGGACCTGCCGGACGCCGCCACCGCGGCTGCCGTCGCCGCCGACGCCGTCGACGGCGCTCCCGCCTTCGACCAGGTGGACGGGGACGCCGTGGCGAGAAAGGCGTCGGCGCGCCGCTGAGGCCCATCCCACGCGACCGCTGACCTGACGCATCCGGCGCGCGACCCACGGGGCCGCCACCGTCCGTCGAGACGGTGGCGGCCCCGGTCGCGTCCGCGGGCGGTGGCCGGTGCGCGCGGTCCGGCGAGCCCCCGACACGGCCCGCGCGGACGGCGCAAACGCGATCGGGGAGGGACGGTGGCCCGTCCCTCCCCGATCTCGACCGTGCCGTTCAGGACAGGAACTTGTCCAGCGCGGCCTCGATGGTGCCGGTGTCCGGCGACGCGTACGCCTTCATGGTGTTCTTGTTGTACGAGATGAAGCTCGGGCACCGGTTCGCCGGGGCGCTCACGGTGCCGCCGTCGCCGATCTTCTCGCCGGTCTTCGCGGCGTAGAACGTCAGCGTGTAGCGCGACGAGACGTAGTCGATGGTGACCTGCTTGTCCGAGCTGTCCTTGTACTGGCACTTCTTGGGCGCGCCCTCGCTGCCCTCCACGAACTTCAGGCAGCCGACGACCGACACCGTCTCGAAGTCGGCGCTCTTGGCGTAGTACGGCTTGTTCGAGGCGATCGACTTCGACGACCAGAACGTCAGCCGGTCGGGGTTGTTCGAGAAGACGTACGCCTTGGCGCCGGACGGGCCCGAGTAGGGCGCCGCGTTCAGGATCTGGCTGCCCTCGCAGACGTCGCCGAGGTCGCTGGAGTAGCGGGCGGTCACCGCGTTGTTGTTGTTGGGCTCGGGCTCGGGCTCGCCCGGGGTGGGGGAGGCGTCCGTGCCCGGGTTGCTGCTGGTGGTGTTCGGGGTGGCGGACGCGACCGGGGTGGGATCGTCGTCGTCGTTGTTGACGAGGACGAAGCCGACTCCGGCGCCGCAGAGCACGAGCAGGATCACCACGGCGGCCGCGGACAGGCCGATGATCAGGCCCTTGTTCGACTTCTGCGGCGGCGGGACGGGGGCCCCGAACTGCGGTGGCTGCCCTGGCTGGCCGTATCCGGGATACCCGCTCTGCGGGGCCGGCGGCCCGCTCCACGGGGTGACGTTCGGATCCGGCTGCCCTCCGTATGGAGGGTGACTGTCGGTCATCTGAAGCCCTTATCGCTGTCGACGTGTGCCCAGGCACGGGGATCAAGCAACAGGGTAGTGAGCGCTCCAAATCGCGACAGTTGCCGGCGAGCGGGCCGACGCCCGGTCGTCGGTCCCGGAATCCCGGACGGTAACGCTGCGTGCAGAAGTCGACTTCCGTGCGTCAATGGAGTCGGCGGTGGCCCGGAGGTGTCGGAGACGCGGATCCGGGCCGCGGAGCGCGAATCGGCCCGCGTGCCGCGCGCGTACGCGGCGCTGCGGCGGACGGGTTCGCTGAGGTGACGCAGATCACTCGTCCCGTTGGCCCGCGATGTGGACGCCGCCACCGTGCCGGCGTCGCGAGCTGTCGTCCACGAGGTGGGCCGGGGCCGCACCGCCGGCTGGGTGCCGGCGAGCCCGGCGGCGAGGGCGAGGGGGTCGCCGCGAGCGATCAGTGGAATCGCTCTCGCGTGAGGCGTTCACGTCGGTCACGCAAGACATTCACGTCAAAATTCGTCAACATCGTCCTCATACTGTGAACACCAAGGAAATATACCAACGTAAATATGGTGGCTAAGGTTCTCTCATCGTCCACCGCCTCCCGGGTGCGCCACGAGCCGCCCGCAGGCCACGACAGTAGGAGGACCGGGAGATGACACTCCCTCGCACTCAGCGGCGTATGCTCGCCGGCGCCGTCGGCGTGCTCGCCGGCGCCGCCATGGTCACCGCCATGATCGGCGCTCCGGCGACAGCCGCCCCGGCGACCGGCGAGATCCGCAGCGCCGGCGGCGCGACGGCCGTGACCGGCAGCTACATCGTGGTGCTCAAGGACAGCGGCGTCGGTGGTCGCGCCGGCACCCGGCAGGCCGAGGTGCGCAGCGCCGCCGGCTCGCTGGCCGCGCGGTTCGGCGGGACGGTGGGGCACGTCTACGGCGACGCGCTCAACGGCTTCGAGGTGCGGCTGTCGGAGCGGGCCGCCAAGCGTCTCGCCGCGCACCCCGCCGTCGACTACGTCGAGCAGAACCACACGGTGACGATGGCGGCCACCCAGAGCAACCCGCCGTGGGGCCTCGACCGCATCGACCAGCGGGCCCTGCCGCTGAGCCGCTCGTACACCTACAACAGCAGCGGCACCGGCGTCACCGCGTACGTCATCGACACGGGCATCCGGACCACCCACGTCGACTTCGCCGGCCAGGCCGTCGACGGCTTCGACGCGATCGACAACGCGCTGCCGGCCACCGACTGCAACGGCCACGGCACCCACGTCGCGGGCACCGTCGGCGGCAACACGTACGGCGTCGCGAAGAACGTCCGGCTGGTGGGCGTCCGGGTGCTGAACTGCCAGGGCAGCGGCACCTGGGCGCAGGTCATCGCCGGCATCAACTGGGTGACCTCGAACCACCAGGCGGGTCAGCCGGCGGTGGCGAACATGAGCCTCGGCGGCTCCTACAACGCGTCCCTGAACACGGCGGTGGCGAACTCGATCGCCGACGGCATCACCTACGCCGTGGCCTCCGGCAACTCGAACGCCAACGCCTGCAACTTCTCGCCGGCCTCCGTCCCGACGGCGCTGACCGTCAACGCCTCGCAGAGCAACGACGCGCGGGCCTCGTTCTCCAACTGGGGCACCTGCACCGACCTCTTCGCCCCCGGCGTCGGCGTCCTGTCGGCGTGGTCCACCAGCGACACCGCCACCTCGTCCATCAGCGGCACCTCGATGGCCTCGCCGCACGTCGCGGGCGCGGCCGCCCGGGTGCTCAGCGTCAACCCGAGCTGGACGCCCGCCCAGGTCCACTCGTACCTGGTCAGCCAGGCCACGCCCAACGTGATCACCAACCCGGGCACCGGCTCGCCGAACCGGCTGCTCTACCTCGCGCCGACCTTCTGATCCGACGCCGTCACCGCGCCGGCCCCGAGGCGGAACGCCCTGTCTCTTAT
>NZ_JBPQTP010000138.1:0-16511 GCF_051386395.1 Micromonospora sp. URMC 106 | reverse complement strand
GCACTTTTACCACGTTACCCGGTGATTTCCGCCGTGTCAAACCGCTCTGTCGCGACCCACACCACGTCAACCCAATTCCGAGCACCACAACAAGACCGGCTCCCGCCGCTCCCGAAAGTGGATTCCGACAAGCCGGCCGCCGCAGTCTCCCACGAACACGCCCGGTTCCCTGCCGGTCGACAACCATACCCGGTCAGCTCCACCCCGCCAAATCCGCCTCCCAGCGAATCCGGGGCACCACCCGGTCCAGGCTCCGATGAGTCCAACCCACCCGAACCCGAGATTGTTCCCGCGCTCCGGCCTCCAGGACTTTCGTCCCGTTTCGTCCGTTCCGCGCTGGCAGAGAGAAAGTTACGCGTCCCGCGGGAAGATCGTCAAATCGGCGACGGGCGTCGCGCGTCACAGCCGGGACGGCAGCTCCGGCCCCAGCGGGGAGCGACGGTGCCGGCGGAACCGGGGAACCGGTCGCCGAGTCAGCCCACGGCCAGCTCGGCGAGCCGGTCGACCTGCCGGGGGTCGGCCAGGGCGGAGCCCACCGCCACCACCCGTACGCCGGCGGCGAGGAACTCCCCCGCGTTGCCCGCGTCCAGTCCTCCCGTGGCGACGAAGCGCAGCTCGGGCAGCGGCCCCGCGACCGCCCGGAACCAGGCCGGGCCGAGGCTGACCGCCGGGAACGCCTTGAGCCACCGCAGCCCGTGGTCCCGGGCCCGCTGCGCCTCGCTGGGCGTCGCGACGCCGGGCAGGTGCGGCAGGCCCCGCTCGGCCGCGGCGTCCGCGACGGCGAGGTCGAGCCCGGGCGCGACGGTGAACGCGGCGCCGGCCTCGGCCGCCCGAACCACCTGCTCGACGCCGAAGACCGTGCCCGCCCCGACCGGCCGTCCGCGCTCGCGACCCGCGGCGACCGCCTCCCGCAGTGCGGTCAGGGCCTCCGGGGTGCGGACGGGCACCTCGACGACCTCGATGCCGAGGTCCCAGGCGCGCTGGGCGAGCCGGAGCGTCTCGTCGGCCGGCAGGTCGCGCAGGATCACCATCACCCGGGCGGTCCCGAAGACCGGGGCGAAGTCATGTGCGGGCATCGAGCGGTTCCTCCGACAGGTCGAGGTTGGTCCAGCGGTCGGGGGGCAGGGCGGCCAGCTCGGCGAGCCGGTCGGCGGCCGGCACCGGGGCGGTGTCCCCGGGCACCCGGAGCGCGTGGGCGGCGAGCAGGTGCCCCCACCGCAGCCGGGCCGCCGGGTCGAGGTCGCGCAGGAGGGCCGCCAGGTAGCCGGCGGCGAAGGCGTCACCGGCGCCGACCGGCTCCACCACGGTGACCGGCAGCGCCGGCACGACGGTGGCCGGTCCGTGTCGGGGCAGCGCGGTCGCGGCCACGGGCCCGTCCTTGACCACCACCGTGTCCGGGCCGGGCAGCAGGCGGCGTACGTCGTCGGGGTCCTCGACCCCCCACAGCGTCCGTGCCTCGTCGAGGCCGACGAAGACCAGGTCGGCGCGGTCGGCGAGCCGGTGCAGCACGGGCCCGGCCAGGGCGGCGGGCCAGAGTCCGGGGCGGTGGTTGACGTCGAAGCTGACCAGCGCGCCGGCCAGCGGCCGCCGGGTGACGGCGTGCTCCACCAGTGCGCGGCAGGATCCGGAGAGGGCGGCCGTGATGCCGGAGAGGTGCAGCACGCGCGCGCCGGTGAGGCGGGGGTCGTCCAGCACGGTGCGGTCGAGTCGGGAGGCCGCCGAGCCGGCCCGGTAGTAGTGCACGCGGGTGCCGCCGGGGGCGGGATCCTTGACGTACAGGCCGGTGGGGGCGTCCGGGTCGACGTGCACGGCGCGGACGTCGACCCCGGCCTCGGCGACGTGCCGGACGACGAGGCGCCCGAAGGGGTCGTCGCCGACCCGCCCGGCCCAGAGGGCGTGGTGACCGAGCCGGGCCAGGTAGCCGGCCACGTTGGTCTCCGCCCCGCCGACGCCGACGGCGAGGTCCTCGGCGCGGTCCAGCGGCACCGCTCCGCCGGGGGTGAGCACGACCATCGTCTCGCCGACCGTGACCAGGTCGGGCCCGGTCACCGCGGCACCGGCCCGGTGGCCAGGGCGGCGGCCGTCGCCCGGTCGAGGTCCCCGTCGGCGACCACCACCCGGTGCCGGCCGGTGTGGCTCGTGCCCGCCGCGATCACCCGGGGGCGGTCGAAGGCGAACGCGACGCAGACCCCCGGGTACATGGCGGTCCGCACGAACCACCGGTCGCCGTCCGCGAGCCCCGCCAGCACGAGGGTGTACGCGGACCCGTCCGGCCCGGTGCCGGCGAACGCCAGCCAGGGCTCGGCGCTGCCGTTGACCGCCTCCTCCCCCTCGGCGGTGGCGGTGCGCACCCGGGCCGGAGTGGCGCTGGCCGCCCGCCAGAAGAAGCCGCCGTAGCCGGCGCCGCCGGGTCGGCCGTTGGTGGCGGGGCTGCCCAGGGTGACGTCCCGGTCGGCGGGGGCGGTCAGCGCGTATCCGACGTCGAGGGCCCACGCCCGTTCGCCGACCCGGTGGGCGGCCAGTTCCCGGCGCTCGGTGAGCAGCACCGACCCGCTCGGGTCGCGCCACCGGAGATGGTGCGCCAGCCGCTGTGGGTCCCGGGTCTCCCACCGGGTGTGCGCGATCCGGCCGTGGTCGTCGCGCCAGGTGTAGCCGACGTCGCGGACGTAGGTGCGCCCGCCCCAGAGGTTGGTGCCGTCGACGTCCTGCACGGCGAGGGACGCGCCGAGGTGCCAGACGTGGTCGGCCGGGAACGCGTCGGTGACCACCGTGCCGCCGAGGGTGCGCACCGGATGCAGGTACGGGCGGGGCCCGTGCCGGGGGTCGATCGCGGGGTCGACGACGTACCGGGCCACCGGCACGCCGTCCACGCTGAGCTGCCGGTCGTCGCCGGTCACGGCTGGCCCATCGGGGCGAGCACGGCCCGGCGGGCGACCGCGTGCAGGGCGGCGACGGCGTACCCGGCGAGGATGGGCACCGCGACCGGGGTGACCAGGACGGCGAGCAGCGCGGCGACGGCGCTCACCCCGCACGCGGCGGCCCAGGTGCCGGGGCGGGCGCGGCAGACACCGGCGGCCGCGCGGGCCGCGTCCCGCCAGCCGCGCCCGCCGGCGCGGCCGATCTCCACGACCGCCAGCGCGGCGTACCCGGCCACGGCGGCGACGACCAGCGTGGTGACCAGCAGCAGCGGCGCCCCGCCCGGGACCCTGCCGCCGGCCAGCGCGGCGAGGTCCAGGGCGAGCAGGCCGAGGACGGCGACCGTCAGCACGCTCACCCCGGCGCCGGGCAGCAGCGCCCGGCCGAACCGGGTGAGGTTCTCCCGCGCGCAGGGCCAGCACCCGTCGGTGTACCGGTCGTGCACGGCCGCGCTGGCGGCGGCGACGGCCGCCGCCGAGGTGACCACCGGCAGGGCGGCCAGGGTCAGCGCGATGCCGAGCACGGCCAGGTCGGTGGCGTCGGTGAGCACGTCCCGCCAGTCGCGGCGGACGGGCCCGTCGTCCCGGTCGTTTCTCATCCCTTGAGCCCGCTGGTGTTGATGCCCTCGACCAGCATCCGCTGGAAGGCCACGAAGAACAGGAACACCGGCAGCAGCGAGAGCACCGACATGGCGAACATCGGGCCGACGGCACTCTGGCTGGTCGAGTCGATGAACAGGGTCAGCGCCACCGGCACCGTGTAGTCCTGGAGGTCGGAGAGGAAGACGAGCTGGCGGAAGAAGTCGTTCCAGGTCCAGATGAACGAGAAGATTGCCGTGGTGACCAGCGCCGGCCGGCTCAGCGGCAGGATGACGTGCCGGAAGATGCCGAAGGCGTTCGCGCCGTCGATCTTGGCGGCCTCGTCGAGTTCACGCGGGATGCCCCGCATGAACTGCACCATCAGGAAGACGAAGAACGCCTCGGTGGCCAGGAACTGCGGGATCAGCAGCGGCAGGTACGGCCAGTCGCCGCCGACCAGGCCGAGGCCGCGGAAGAGGATGTACTGCGGCACGATCAGCACGTGGCCGGGGAGCAGCAGCGTCCCGATCATGACGGCGAACCAGACGCCGCGCAGCCGGAACCGCAGCCGGGCGAAGGCGTACGCGGCGAGCAGGCAGGAGACCGCGTTGCCGATCACGGTCAGCAGGCTGACCATGGCGCTGTTCAGGAAGAACCGGCCGAAGCTGAGGTCGAAGTTCGTCCACCCGTCGGCGTAGTTGCCGGGGGTGAACTCCTCCGGCAGCAGGCCGATGTTGCTGACGATCTCCT
This sequence comes from Micromonospora sp. URMC 106, assembly GCF_051386395.1. NCBI lineage: Bacteria > Bacillati > Actinomycetota > Actinomycetes > Micromonosporales > Micromonosporaceae > Micromonospora > Micromonospora sp. URMC 106. Next base: position 12,267 of record NZ_JBPQTP010000138.1, on the reverse strand, counting down.
CCTGGCTCTTCAGCGACGTACCGATCATCCAGAACAGCGGGTAGAGCACGACCGCGACGATCGCGATCAGGACGAGCAGGCGCAGGGCCTGCCCGCCGGCGGGGCTGCTGCCGTGGCTGTCACCGGTCCTCCCCGTCGGAGTAGTGCACCCAGAAGCGTCCGGTGCTGAAGAAGATGGCGGTGATGATGGCGATCGCGACCAGGAAGACCCACGCCATGGCGGAGGCGTAGCCCATCTCCAGGTCGGTGAAGCCGGTGATGTAGAGGTTCAGCGTGTACATCAGGGTGGAGTCGACCGGGCCGCCGGTGCCGTTGCTGAGCACGAACGCGGCGGTGAAGCCCTGGAAGCCGTTGATGGTCTCCAGCACGAGGTTGAAGAAGATCACCGGCGAGAGCATCGGCAGGGTGACGTTGCGGAACTGCCGCCACGTGCCGGCGCCGTCGACGGAGGCGGCCTCGTAGAGCTCGGTGGGCACCTGCTTCAGGCCGGCCAGGAAGATCACCATGGGCGCGCCGAACTGCCAGATGGCGAGCACCATCAGGGTCTCCAGGGCCCAGTCGGGGTCGTTGACCCAGGGCTTGCCCTGGATGCCGAAGACGCTCAGCAGCGAGTTGAAGGCGCCCTCGCGGTTGAACATGTTGACCCAGACGATGGCCAGCGCGACGCTGCCGCCGAGCAGGGACGGCAGGTAGAACAGGCCGCGGAAGAGGCCGACGCCGCGCCAGGCGCGGTTGAGCAGCAGCGCCACCCCGAGCGCCGCGGCCAGCTTCAGCGGCACGGCCACCAGCGCGAAGGTGAGCGTCACCCGCACGGAGTGCCAGTAGGACGGGTCGGCGGTGAACATCCGCTCGTAGTTGGCCAGCCCGACCCACTCCACCTCGGACCAGGGGGTGAGGATGTCGTAGTTGGTGAAGCTCAGGTAGAGCGACAAGAGCATGGGTATCGCCGTGACGGCCAGCAGGCCGAGCAGCCAGGGCGACAGGAAGACATAACCGGCCAGTCCCTCGCGGTGCCCGGTCCGCCCGGCCCCGCGCCTGCCGGCGGGGGTCGGGACGGATCCGGTACGCGGTCGGGTCGGGCCGGGCGCCGTGGTCAGGGCCACGAGCCGGCTCCTCTCCGTGCCTGGGTCAGGCGATCGCGGACGTGCAGGCGGCGACGAACTGCTCCGCCGCCTGGGCGGGGGTGGCCCGGCCGTACTGCGCGTTCTCGGCGGCCTTGGTCAGCTCGGCGCGGATCTTGCTGTGCCCCTTGAGCGGGACCTGCGGCGCCTCGCCGAACTTCTGGGCCAGGTCGGACTCGACCTGGATCGACTGCTTCATCGCCGGGTCGGTGACGTCGTCGCTGACCACGCGACGCAGGTCGAGGTTGGACGGCAGGCCCCGGTCGGTACCGAGGATCTTGACGGCCTCGGCGTCGTTGGCCAGGAAGTTGATCACGTCGACCGCGACGTCGCGGTGCTTGCTGCCCTTGAACACCGACCAGTACATGGAGGCGCGGGCCCACTGGGCGCTCGGGTCGCCGGGGTACGCGATCACGCCCAGTTCGTCCTTCGTGTTCTTCTTCAGCTCCGGCATCTGGTTGACCCAGACCCAGCTGGTGGCGGCCTTGCCGGTGACCACGAGCTGCTTGGTGATGTCGGTGGCGTTGCCCTCGTGGATGACGTCGGGGGTCGGGGTGGCGCCCCGGTCCCGGGCCCCCTTCCACAGCTCGAACCACTTCGTCACGTCCTCGGCGGTGAAGCCGAGCTCCTTGCCCTTGTAGAGGTCCTTGCCCTGCTGGCGCAGCCAGACCCAGAACGCCTTGTAGTCGGCGCTCGGATCCTGGGTGCCGGGGACCTTGGTCTTCCTCGCCACCTGCTCGGCCCAGGCGATGTGCTCCTCCCAGCTCATCCCCGTGGTCGGCTCGGGCAGGCCGTTCTTCGTCAGCAGCGTCCTGTTGTAGACCAGGCCCTGGGTGTTCTCCCCGGCGGCCAGGCCGGCGAGCTTGCCGTCGACCACGCCGTACTGCCAGAGGCTCTTGGGGAACTTGGAGACGTCGAGGTCGCCGGAGTCCTTGTAGGACGTCAGGTCGAGGGTGGTGCTGCGGGCCGCGTACTCGGCCAGGTAGTTGTCGTCGATCTGGAAGATGTCCGGCGGGTTGCCGCCGGCGGTGAGGGTGGCCAGCTTGTCGAAGTAGCCCTGGTTGGCCTGCCAGGTCTTCTCGAAGGTGACGTTGGGGTGCTTCTTGGTGTAGAGGGCGAGGGCCTCCTCGGTCAGCTTGGCCCGGGCCTCACCGCCCCACCAGAAGATGGAGAGCTTGACCGGGGCGTTCGGGTCGGTGCTGGCCTCGTCGTCGCCGCAGCCGGCGGCGCCGAGGAGCAGGGGCAGGGCGACGACCGCGGCGAGGAGGCCGCGGATCAGCCGCCGTCGGTGGACAGGGGTACGGTGAACGGGCACGGCCGGCGTGCCAGTGGTGGGGGGCGTTGCGGGGTGCATGTGCGCTCACTCCTTGGCGTTAGGAGGCGACGACACCGCCGGTGGCCACGGTCGGGCGACCCGGGCCCGCAAGGCGATGCGGGCCCGGGGTGACCAACCCGGCTTCGGGGCGGGGCCGACCGTCAGCCGGCACGGCTGCGGTCGAGTCGCGGATGACCAGTTCGGTCTGGAGCATTACCTGTGCGGTGGTACGACGGTCGTCGCTGGCGCCGCTCCGGCCGCCGCCGCGTGATCCGCGGGCGGCGACGGTGTCGTGTTGCAGGAGCATGTCGACGGCCGTCCGGCCGGCGGCCGCGGTCGGCGTGGCCACCGTCGTCAACTTGGGCCGGGTGAGCCGGCTCAGGGTGATGTCGTCGATGCCGACGACGCTGACGTCCCGGGGGACGCGGAGTCCGATGGCGTCGAGTTCCTCGATCAGGCCGATCGCCATCAGGTCGTTGTAGGCGAGGACCGCGGTGACCTCGCTGCGGCGGACCTGCTCGGCGAGGGCCCCGCCGCCGGTCTCGGTGGGCTGGTTGGGGCCGAGCACGGTCAGTTCGGCGCCGCCGGCCCGGGCCGCGACGCCGGCCGCGCGCCGGATCTCCCGGCTGGTCCACGAGCCGCGCGGCCCGCTGAGCAGCGCGATCCGCCGGTGGCCGAGGCCGATCAGGTGCTCGACCGCGGACCGGGCGCCCTGGCCGACGTCCATGGTGACGCAGGGCAGGCCGGCGACCTGGCGGTTTATCACCACCAGCGGCACCTCGCGGCTGAGCTGCTCGATCAGGCTGTTGCTCATCCGGGGGCTGCACAGCAGCACCCCGTCGACCTGCTTGGCGAGGGCGTGGACCAGCTCCTCCTCGGCCACCGGGTCCTCGTTGGTGTCGGCCACGAAGACGTGGTAGTCGCGCTGCCGCGCCTGGCTCTCCGCCGCCTTGATCAGCGGTGGGAAGAACGGGTTGGCGATGTCGGCGATGATCAGGCCGATGTTGTGCGTACGGCCGGTGATGAGGGCGCGGGCGGCGCGGTTGGGCCGGTAGCCGAGTTCCTCGGCACAGGCCAGCACCCGTCCCCGGGTCTCCGGGTTGACCAGGTGCGGGGCCGAGAACGTGCGGGAGACCGTGGAGATGTGCACGCCGGAGGCCCGGGCGACGTCTCGGATGGTGGCTGGCACGGCGGGGCCCTTCGTCCAATGTGGCTGGGGTCACGTCAGGTGCCGCCAATTAATGCAAACGGTTGTGCCGGTGTCAACGGCGGATGGTTACGGGTGCGTTTCGGCCGCGCTCCCACCATGTAGCTAAATCGCCATCAAGGCGGATCTATGCCACCGGTTTGACATCGATCGTTGACGGCGCGGCGCGGTGCGTGGTTATTTCGCTGCAAACCTTTGCAGCACCCGGGGAGGCGGTCGCCATGTCGTCCAGAGCCGGTCAGCGGGTCCGCCACGCCCTCGTGGGCACCGGGTCCCGGGCCGAGATGTTCGTCCGGTCGCTGGTGCGCGACCACGCCGACACCGCCGAACTGGTCGCGTTCGCCGACGTCAACCAGGCCCGGATGGACGCCCACAACCGGTGGCTCGGCGAGCTGGGCCACCGGCCGGTGCCGACGTACCGGGCCGGTGACCTGGCGGCGATGCTCGACAAGGAGCGGGTGGACGTGCTGGTGGTGACCAGCGTGGACGACACCCACGCCGCGCACGTCGACACGGCGCTGCGGGCCGGCTGCGACGTGATCACCGAGAAGCCGATGACCGTCGACGCGGCGGGCTGCCGGCGGATCCTGGGCGCGGTCGCCGACACCGGCCGGCAGGTCCGGGTCGCCTTCAACTACCGCTACAACCCGCTGCACGAGAAGCTGCGCGAGCTGATCGCCGGGGGCGCGGTCGGCGAGGTGGGCTCGGTGCACTTCGAGTGGCTGCTCGACGTGCGGCACGGCGCGGACTACTTCCGCCGCTGGCACCGGGACAAGACGCACTCCGGCGGGTTGCTGGTGCACAAGGCCGGCCACCACTTCGACCTGGTCAACTGGTGGCTGGGCGCCGCCCCCGTCGAGGTGTACGCCGCCGGACGGCTGTTCTTCTACGGCGAGGCCGGCCGGCGGCACGGCTACGCCCGCGACTACGACCGGGCGCACGGCTCCCCCGCCGCCGAGGACGACCCGTTCGCGCTGCGGCTCGACGCGCACCCGCGGCTGCGCGAGCTCTACCTCGACGCCGAGGCCGAGGACGGCTACCAGCGCGACCGCAACGTCTTCGCCCCCGGCGTGACGATCGAGGACGACATGGCGGTGCTCGCCCGCTACTCCACCGGCGCGACGATGACCTACCACCTCACCGCGTACGCCCCCTACGAGGGCTACCGGGTGATGGTCAACGGCAGCCGGGGCCGGCTGGAGCTGGAGGTGGTGGAGAGCGACCACGTCAGCCCGGGCGCGGCCGGCGCGCTGAAGGGCGCGGCGCTGCACGGCGACGAGGCCGCCGTCGAGTCCGGCTCCGCCACGCTGACCCTGCGCCCGTTCTGGGCGCCGCCGCGGGTCGTGCCGGTGCGGGGACAGGCCCGGTCCGGACACGGCGGCGCCGACGCCCGGATGACCCGGGTCCTCTTCGGTGGCGAGCCCGACCCCATGGGGCGCACGGCGACCGCCCGCGACGGCACCCTCGCCCTGCTCACCGGGCTGGCCGCGAACCGGTCCTTCACCACCGGCGCCCCGGTCCGGGTCGCCGACCTGCTCGACCTCCCCTGAGCCGCGAACACCTTCCGAGGAGCCCCACCCGTGCCGACGACCGACCTGCTCTTCCCCGCCGACCCCGCGCAGCGCGCGGTGGCCCGCCGGCTGTACGCGCTGGCCGCGCCCCAGCCGATCATCTCCCCGCACGGGCACGTCGACCCGGCGATCCTGGCCGAGGACCGGCCGTTCCCCGACCCGGCGCGGCTGCTCATCGTCCCCGACCACTACCTCACCCGGATGCTGCTCAGCCAGGGCGTGCCCCCGGCCGACCTGGGGGTGCCCACCGTCGACGGCAGCCCGGCGGAGACCGACGGCCGGGTCATCTGGCGCCGCTTCGCCGCACACTGGCACCTGTTCCGGGGCACCCCCTCCCGGCTGTGGCTGGAACAGACCTTCCGCGACGTGTTCGGGGTGGAGACCCCGCTCTCCCCGGCCACGGCCGACGCCGTCTACGACGAGCTGGCGGCCCGGCTGGCGGAGCCGGAGTTCCGGCCCCGGGCGCTGTTCGAGCGGTTCGGCATCGAGGTGCTCGCCACCACCGAGTCGCCCCTGGACGACCTCGGCCAGCACGCCAAGCTCGCCGCCGACGGCTGGGGCGGCCCCGGCGGGCGGGTGATCACCACGTTCCGGCCGGACAACGTGGTCGACATGGAGTTCGACGGCTGGGCCGACAACGTCGCCCGGCTCGGCGGGATCACCGGCGAGGACACCGGCACGTACGCCGGTTACCTGGCGGCGCTGCGGCAGCGGCGGGCGGCCTTCGTCGCCGCCGGCGCCACCTCCTCCGACCACGGCCACCCCACCGCGCGCACGCTCGACCTGGGCGCGGACCAGGCGGCCCGGCTCTACGACCGGGGGCTGCGCGGGCTCGCCGACGCCGCCGACGCGGAGGCGTTCCGGGCGCACATGCTGCTGGAGTTCGCCCGGATGTCGCTGGACGACGGGCTCGTCATGCAGCTGCACCCGGGCGCGGTGCGCAACCACAACCGCTGGCTGTACGCGCGGCACGGCCGGGACGTCGGCGGCGACCTGCCGCAGGCCACCGAGTACCTGCACGCGCTGACCCCGTTGCTGGACGCGCACGGCAACGACCCGAGGCTGCGGGTGGTGCTCTACACCCTCGACGAGTACACCTTCACTCGGGAACTCGCGCCGCTGGCGGGCGGGTACGCCGCCCTCTACCTGGGCGCGCCCTGGTGGTTCCTGGACTCGCCGGAGGTGCTGCGCCGGTTCCGCGAGTCGGTCACCGAGTCCGCGGGCTTCTACAACACCGCCGGGTTCGTCGACGACACCCGCGCGTTCTGCTCGATCCCGGTGCGCCACGACGTGGCCCGCCGGATCGACGCCGCCTACCTGGCCCGGCTGGTCACCGAGCACCGGCTCGGCGAGGACGAGGCCGGCGAGACCATCGTCGACCTGGCGTACCGGCTGCCGAAGAAGGTCTTCAAGATCGGAGAGAGTGTCCTGTGAGTGTCACCGTCACCGCCGTCGACGTGCACGACGTGCGGTTCCCGACCGCCGCCGCGGGCGACGGCTCGGACGCGATCAACCGGGGCGACTACTCGGCCAGCTACGTCGAGCTGCGCACCGACGCCGGCGTCACCGGGGCCGGGTTCACCTTCACCAACGGTCGGGGCAACGAGCTGACCTGCGGGGCGATCCGGGCCCTCGCCCACCACGTCACCGGCCGGACCGTCGAGGAGATCTTCGCCGACCCGGTGGCGTTCTGGCGGTCGCTGAGCGCCGACGTGCAGCTGCGCTGGCTGGGCCCGGAGAAGGGCGTCATCCACATGGCCACCGGCGCGCTGGTCAACGCGGTCTGGGACCTGCGGGCCAAGCTCGCCGGCAAGCCGATGTGGCAGCTGCTGGCCGAGCTGCCCACCGCGGAGCTGGTGGCCAGCATCGACTTCCACCACATCACCGACGCGCTCACCCCGGACGAGGCCACGGCCATCCTGGACAAGGGGCTGGTCGGGCTGGACGAGCGCCGCGCCGAGCTGGAGCGGGACGGCTTCCCGTCGTACACCACGTCGGTGGGGTGGCTGGGCTACCCGGACGACAAGGTCCGGGCGCTGACCCGGCAGGCGTACGCGCGGGGGTGGCGGGCGATGAAGATGAAGGTCGGCGGTCCGCCGGCCGACGACCTGCGCCGGGCGCGGATCATCCGGGCGGAGATCGGGCCGGACGCGCTGCTGATGATGGACGCCAACCAGGTCTGGGACGTCGACGAGGCGATCACCAACATGACCGCGCTGGCCGAGGTGGACCCGTACTGGATCGAGGAGCCGACGCACGCCGACGACATCCTCGGCCACGCCCGGATCGCCCGGGCGGTGACGGAGCTGACCGGGGGCCGGTGCCGGGTGGCCACCGGCGAGGTGGCGGCCAACCGGGTCATCTTCAAGCAGTTGCTCCAGGCCGGGGCCATCGGCGTGATGCAGATCGACGCCTGCCGGGTCGGCGGGGTGAACGAGGTCCTCGCCGAGATCCTGCTGGCGGCGAAGTTCGGGGTGCCGATCTGCCCGCACGCCGGCGGCGTGGGGTTGTGCGAGTACGTGCAGCACCTGGCGGTCTTCGACTACCTGCGCGTCGGCACCAGTCTCGACGGGCGGATGGTGGAGTACGTCGACCACCTGCACGAGCACTTCGTCGACCCGGTGCGCACCCGCGAGGGCCGCTACCTGCTGCCGGAGGCGCCCGGCTACAGCGCCACGATGGAGCAGGAGTCGATCGCGCGGTTCCGCTTCCCGGACGGGCCGGCGTGGCGGTGACCGTGGGCGCCGCCCGGCTCGGCCTCGGGACGCTGCGGCGGCTGCCGCTGGAGAGCCGCCCGCTGCTGCGCCCCGGCACCGTGCCGGCCGGGATCGTCCACCTCGGGCTGGGCGCGTTCCACCGCGCCCACCAGGCCGTCTACACCGAGGAGGCGATGGCGCGGGCGGGCGGCGACTGGGGCATCGTCGGCGTGGCACCGCGCAGCCCGGACGTGGTGGCGGCGCTGACCGCGCAGGACCACCTGTTCAGCGTCACCACCACCAGCGCGCAGGGATGCCACACCCGGGTGATCGGCGCGCTGGCCGGGACGCGGCACGCCGCCGCCGACCCGGCCGCCGTGGTGGCGCTGCTGGCGGACCCGGCGATCCGGGTGGTCACCCTCACCGTCACCGAGAAGGCGTACCAGCTCGACCCGGTGACCGGGCGGCTGCGGCCGGACCCGGAGGTCGCCGCCGACCTGGGCACCGACCGGCCGCCGGGGACCGTGCCGGGCCTGCTGCTGCGCGGGTTGCTCGCCCGCGCCGCCGCGCAGGGCCCGCCGCTGGCCCTGGTCAGCTGCGACAACCTGCCCGCCAACGGCCGCCGGCTGCGCGGCCTGGTCGAGCAGTCGATGGCGTACGCGGGCTCGCCCGAGGCGCTGGCCGACTGGGTACGCGGGTGCGTCAGCTTTCCCGGCACCATGGTGGACCGGATCGTGCCGGCCAGCACGGGGCAGACCCTCGCCGCCGCCGAGCGGGCGCTCGGGGTCGTCGACCTGGCCGCGGTGACCGCCGAGCCGTACCGGCAGTGGGTGGTGGAGGACGACTTCCCGGGCGGCCGGCCGGACTGGGAACGGGCCGGCGCCGTGCTCACCGACGACGCGGGCCCGTGGGAGCGGTTGAAGCTGCGCACCCTCAACGGGGTGCACTCGGCCGCCGCGTACCTGGGCGCGCTCGCCGGCCGCGAGACGATCGCCGACGCGCTCGCCCTGCCGCACCTGACGACGGTGCTGCGCCGGCTGGTCGCCGAGGACGTGGCCGCGAGCTTCGACCCGCCCGAGGGCGTCTCCGTCGTCGCGTACGGCGAGGAGGTGCTGGCCCGGTTCGCCAACCCGGCGATCCACCACCGCACCCTCCAGGTGGCCATGGACGGCTCGCAGAAGCTGCCGCAGCGGGTCCTGCACACGATCGCCGACCTGCGGGCCGGTGGCCGCTCGGCGCGCTGGGCGACGCTGGTGGTGGCCGCCTGGCTGCGCTTCGCCCTCGGCCACGCCGACGACGGCACCCCGCTGCCGCTCGCCGACCCGCTCGCCGAGGAGATCCGCGCGGCGCTCGCCGCCGGCCCGCGGACCCCGGCGGGGACGGTCGACGCGGTGTTCGCGCTGCGCGAGGTCTTTCCCGCCGAGGTGGCCGAGGACGACGAGGTCCGCGCGGACGTGACGGCCTGGCTGACCGCGCTGGAGCGGCACGGGGTCGCCGCGACGCTGGCCGGTGCCCGGTGACGGCCGAGCCGGCGGGCCCGGTGCGGGCGCCGACGCCTGCGACGGGGGCCGTGCCCGGGGTCGCGGTGGTCGGGGCGAACGGGCACGGACGGTGGCACCGGCGGGTCGTCGCCCCGCTGCACGCCGCCGGGCGGCTGCGACTGGTCGCCCTGGTCGACGTGCGCCCGGTCGAGGACGACCCGGCGGCGCCGGTGCCGGACGGCACGCTGGTCGGCACCGACCACCGGGAGATGCTGCGGGCGACCCGGCCGGACGTGGTGGTGGTGTGCACCCCGCCGCACACCCACCTGCCGATCGCCCTGGACTGCCTCGCCGCCGGCGCCGACGTGCTGCTGGAGAAGCCACCGGTGCTCAGCACCGCCGAGCACCGGGAGCTGGCCGCCGCGCTCGCGGCGACGGGCCGGGTCTGCCAGGTCGGCTTCCAGGCGCTCGGCTCGGCGGCGCTGGCCGAGCTGACCGGCGCGGTCCGGGCGGGGCGGCTCGGCAGCGTCACCGGCATCGCCACGGTGGCGGCCTGGCAGCGCCCCGACGGCTACTACGCGCGGGCGCCGTGGGCCGGGCGGCGGACCCTGCACGGGCGGCCGGTGCTCGACGGCGCCCTGGCCAACCCGCTGGCGCACGCGGTGATGCAGTGCCTGGCGGTGGCCGAGGCGGTCGCGGACGGGCCGGTGGAACCGGTGCGCATCGAGGTGGAGCGCTACCGGGTCCGGCCGATCGAGGTGGACGACACGGCGACCCTGCGGGTGTGCTCGCGCTCGGGACCGCCGGTCGTCGCGGCGGTGACCCTGGCCGGCGAGGACCTCATCGCCGGCGAGGTGATCGTGACCGGCACCGCCGGGCGGGCCGTACTGGAGTATCCGACCGACCGGTTGCTGCTGCCGGGCGACGCCGCCCCGCGCGAGGTGCCGGGCCGGCGCGGGCTGCTGGAGAACCTGCTCGCCCACCGGGCCGACCCGGTGGGCGTACCGCTGATCGCGCCGTTGGCCCGGACGGCGCCGCTCACGGCGGTGCTGGAGGCGGTCACGGCCGCCCCGGAGCCGACGCCCCTCGGCGGGGATCTCGTCGCCGCCACCGGCGCGGGACCGGACCGGGTGCTGACCGTCCGCGGGGTCAACCGGCTGCTGCGCCGGGCGGCCGAGGAGGGTGCGCTGCTGTCGGAGCTGGGGGTGCCGTGGGCGGTGCGTCCGCACCGCAGGGACCTGGACGGGGCGGGAGGGACCGCAACGCGCTGCAACTGACCGGCCCGCGCGGCGCGGGTCCATATCGGACATAAGAGCGTCAACCCGACCTCAGGCGGTCGGGACGATACCGGCCGATCGGGATCTTCTGCAACACTTCTGCACACGGCGCGCATTGACTCGCATAAATCACTAAACCTACCGTTGCCCATATCGAAAGCGGCGACGAACAGGTGGTCCGAGTCATGTGGAAGCAGGCAGTGGGCGGGGCGTTGATCGCCGCCACGCTCGTGGCGACACCCGGGAGCGCGCCGGCCGCCCCGGCCCGGGACGGCACGGTCGACGCGGCCGGGGACGGGCTCTCCCGGGCCGCCCGGCACCTCGGCCGGCAGGCGCTGCCCGCCGGGGACGGCTGGGCGGCCGAGGGCGCCGGCACCACCGGCGGCGCCGCCGCGACGCCCGACCAGGTGCACGTGGTCTCCAGCCGGGCCGAGTTCGTCGCGGCCCTCGGCGGAGACAACGCCACGAACCGGGGCAACGCCACCCCGAAGATCATCTACGTCGAGGGCGTGGTCGACGGCTTCGAGGGGCCCACCGGAACCCCGCTGGACTGCGCCGACCTCGCCGACCCGGGGTACTCGCTGGCGGCCTACCTGGCCGCGTACGACCCGGCGGTCTGGGGGCGGGTGGCGCCGAGCGGGCCGCTGGAGGCCGCGCGGGTGCGCTCGGTGGCGAACCAGACCCGGCAGACCCAGATCAACGTGGGCCCGAACACGACGATCGTCGGCCTGCGCGGCGCCCGGCTGACCGGGCTGACGCTCATGCTCGACGGCGCGCACAACACGATCGTGCGGAACCTGACCTTCGACGACGCCCGGGACTGCTTCCCCGCCTGGTCCCCGATTGACGGCGAGGCCGGCAACTGGAACTCCCAGTACGACCAGGTCTCGGTCCGCCGCAGCGAGCACGTCTGGATCGACCACAACACGTTCACCGACGGCGACAACCCGGACAGCGGCCAGCCGCTGCGCTTCGGCCGGCCGTACCAGGTGCACGACGGGTCGGTGGACGTGACGCACACGGCGAGCCTGGTGACCGTCTCGTACAACAGGTTCGTCGGGCGGGACAAGGTCATGCTGATCGGCTCGTCCAACACGGTCGGCCCGGACGTCGGGCGGCTCAGGGTGAGCGTGCGCCACAACCTCTTCGACGGGGTGCTCCAGCGGCTGCCCCGGGTGCGCTTCGGCCAGGTCGACGTGTGGAACAACCACTACCGGCTGGCCGGCGACGGATTCGCGTACGCGATCGGCGTCGGGGTCCAGTCGGCCGTGGTCGCCGAGCACAACTTCTTCAGCCTCGGCGCCGGCGTCGCGGCCGCCGACCTGCTGTACGACTGGGGCGGCACCGCCGTCACCACCCGCGGCAACTGGGTGCGCGCCGCCGGCGACCGGGCCCGGCCGGTCGACCTGGTGGGCGCGTACAACGCGGCGCACGAGCCGGACCTGGCCCCGGACGCCGGCTGGACGCCGGCCCTGCGACGCGGCCCCGTGCTGCCGGCGCCCGCGGTGCCGGCGGTCGTGGGCGCGCTGGCCGGCGCGGACCGGCTGCCCCTGTAGACGCCGGGCGTCGCGCCGTCCCGCGCGGCGCCCGGCGTCTACA
>NZ_JBPQTP010000137.1:0-16577 GCF_051386395.1 Micromonospora sp. URMC 106 | reverse complement strand
CCCCCCCCCCCCCCCCCCCCCCCCCCCCCGCCACCGTTCCTGGGGGGAGACAGATCGACCGTGGACGTCACGCAACTGCTGACCCGGCTCTACAGCGACGAGGGCCGGCAGGACCCGTACCCCTGCTACGCGGGGCTGCACGAGCTGGGGCCGGTCAGCCCGGTGCCCGCGCGCGCCGAGCACCGGACGGTCGCCGCCGTCGCCGTCGGCTACGACCTGGTCAGCCAGGTGCTGCGCGACCCGGAGTGGTACAAGCAGGCGCCGCCGGGCTGGCAGGAGCAGGAGGTGCTGCGCACCCTGCAGACCTCGATGATGTTCGTCAACCCGCCCGACCACACCCGGATGCGGGCGGTCTTCGCGAAGACCTTCACCCCGCGCCGGCTGGGCGCGCTGGAGCCGGCCGTGCACCGGGTCGTCGACGGGCTGCTGGACCGGATGGCCGACGCCGGTGACACGGGGTTCGACTTCGTCGCGGAGTTCGCGTACCCGATGCCGGCCCTGGTGATGGCGGAGTTCATCGGCATCCCCGCCGGGGAGCTGGACTTCTACCGGCAACGCGTGGAGCGGATCGACGAGTTCCTGGACGTGGCGGGCAAGACCCCGGAGCGGCTCGCCGCCGCCAACACCGCCGCCGCCGAGCTACGCGACTTCTACGCCGACCTGATCGCGCACCGGCGCCGGCAGCCGGGCGAGGACCTGATCAGCGGGCTGGTGGAGGCGGTCGACTCCGGCGACGTGGAGCTGACCGCCGACGAGCTGATCAGCAATCTGATCGTGTTGTTCAACGCCGCCTTCGTCACCACCGTCTACATGTTCAGCAACGGGCTGCCGCTGCTGCTGGCCCACCCCGACGTGGCCGCCGCCCTGCCCGGCGACGACGCGCTGACCCGGGGCACCGTCGACGAGATCCTGCGGCTGGAGGCCCCGGTGCACTTCCTGGCAAGGGCCGCGCCCCGGGACACCGAGCTGGGCGGGGTGCCGGTCGAGCGGGACCAGAACGTGCTGCTGGTGCTCGCCGCCGCCAACCGTGACCCGGCGCGGTTCCCCGACCCGGACCGCTTCGACCCGCGCCGGTCCGGCCCGCCGTCGCTCGCCTTCGGCGTCGGCCTGCACTTCTGCCTCGGCGCGGCGGTGTCCCGGCTGGAGGGCCGGCTCGCGCTGCCGAAGCTGCTGGCCCGCTTCCCCCGGCTCGCGGTCGCCGAGGCGCCCACGTACAGCGGAAGCCTGTTCCTGCGCGGCATCGACAAGTTGCTGGTGCACACCGGAGGGGAGTCGGCGTGAGCGTCCACCCGCAGGTCGCGGCGTACCGGGCCGCCCGGGAGGCGGCCGGCACCCCGCCGCTGTACACGCAGACCCTCGCCGAGGCCCGCGCCGCCGACCTCGCCGCGATCCGCGCCGGCGGCGGCGCGGTCGAGCCGGTGCACGAGGTGCGCGACACGCACGTGCCCGGCCCGGCCGGCGACCTGCCGGTGCGCATCCACCGGCCGGCGGGGAAGGGGCCACTGGCCACCCTGGTCTACTTCTTCGGCGGGGGCTGGACGCTGGGCAGCGTCGACACCGCCGACGGCATCTGCCGGCGGCTGGCCAACGCGGTGCCCTGCCAGGTGGTCACCGTCGGCTACCGGCTGGCCCCGGAGCACCCGTTCCCGGCCGCCGTGCACGACTGCCACGCGGCCACCCGGTGGATCGCCGCGCACCCCGAGGAGTTCGGCGCCGACCCGGAGCGGCTGGCGGTCGGCGGGGACAGCGCCGGGGGCAACCTCGCCGCCGCCGTCACCCTGTTGGCCCGCGACGGCGGCGGGCCCCGGCTCGCCGCCCAGCTGCTGGTGTACCCGAACACCGACCAGACCGGTGAGCCGGGCGGCGACGGCGAGGACCCGCTGCTGTTCAACCGCCGCTCGGTCGCCTGGTACCGCGGCCACTACTTCGCCGACCCCGCCGACGCGGCGCACCCGCTGGCCTCGCCGTTGCGCGCCGAGGAGCTGACCGGTCTGCCGCCGGCGCTGGTGATCACCGCCGAGCACGATCCGCTGTGCGCGGAGGGGGAGCGGTACGCCCACCGACTGCGCGACGCGGGGGTGCCGACCACCCTCACCCGGTACGCCGGCATGATCCACGGCTTCTTCGCCATGCCCGGCGCGTTCGACGACGGCCGCCGCGCCCAGGACCAGGCCGCCGCGTTCCTGCGGGCGCGCTTCGGTCTCCCGGCCCCGGCGGGAGAGGAGACCATTCATGGCTGAGACCGTGCTGCCCCGCCACGAGGTGCCGGTCGGTGAGCCGGCCGCACCCGCCGGCCTGGCCGACTTCGCCGAGCGGGCCCGGGCGGTGCTCCCCGCCCACGTGTGGGACTTCATCGACGGCGGCAGCGGCACGGAGACCACCCTCGCGGCGAACCGGCGCGCCCTCGACCGGGTGGCGGTGCTGCCCCGCGTGCTGCGCGGAGTGGACGCTGCGCGCACCGACACGCGGCTGCTCGGCTCCCCCTGCGCCATGCCGGTGGCGGTGGCGCCGATGGCCTACCAGCGGCTGGTGCATCCCGACGGCGAGACGGCGCTCGCGGCGGCGGCCCGCGCGGCCGGCGTGCCGTACGTGGCCAGCACGCTGAGCAGCGTGCCCGTCGAGGAGATCACGGCGACCGGCGCGACCGTCTGGTTCCAGCTCTACTGGCTGCGGGACCGGGCCCTCGTCGCGGACCTGCTGGACCGGGCGCACGCCGCCGGGTGCACCGCGCTGACCGTCACCGTCGACGTGCCGATCCTCGGCCGGCGGCTGCGCGACGTCCGCAACGGCTTCGCCATCCCGCCGCACGTCGTCGCCGCGAACCTGCCGGCCGGCCGCGACGCGCTCGCGCACGCCGCCACGCCGGGCGTCTCGGCCGTCGCCGCGCACACCGGTGAGGTCTTCGCGCCCGCGCTGAGCTGGGCGGACCTGGACTGGCTGCGGGGCCGTACCGCCCTGCCGCTGGTGGTGAAGGGCATCCTGGACCCGCGCGACGCGGAGTTGGCGGCGGCCGCCGGCGCGGACGCCGTGGTGGTCTCCAACCACGGCGGCCGTCAGCTCGACGGCGCGCCGGGCACCGCCACCGTGCTGCCCGAGGTGGTGACGGCGGTGGCCGACCGGTGCGAGGTGCTGCTGGACAGCGGCGTGCGCGGCGGCGTCGACGTGCTGCGCGCGCTCGCCCTCGGCGCGCGGGGGGTGCTGGTCGGCCGGCCGATGCTGTGGGCGCTCGCGGTCGGGGGGCGGGCCGGCGCGGAGAGCGCGCTGGCGCTGCTGGCCGGCGAGTTCCGCGACGCCCTGACGCTGGCCGGCTGCGGCGATCCGGCGGCCGTGCGCGGGCTGCGGGTGCTGACGGAGGCGCAGCGGTGACCGAACCGGTGGACCTGCGCGTCGCCGACCTGCACCCGGCGGTCGACGACCCGGCGCTGAACTCGATGAACTTCCTCAACGAGGTGGCGCAGCACTATCCCGACGCGGTGTCACTGGCGGCGGGCCGGCCGTACGAGGAGTTCTTCGACGTGGCCGCGCTGCACCGGCACCTGGAGACGTTCCGCCGGCACCTGGCCGACGACCTCGGGCAGAGCCCCGAGCAGGTGCACCGGACCCTGTTCCAGTACGGGCGCACCAAGGGCGTCGTGCACCACCTCGTCGCCCGCAACCTCGCCGTCGACGAGGACATCACGGTCGACCCGGAGGCGATCGTGGTGACCGTCGGCTGCCAGGAGGCGATGTTCCTGGTGCTGCGGGCGCTGCGGGCCGACCCGCGTGACGTGCTGCTCGCCGTCGCCCCGACGTACGTGGGGCTGACCGGGGCCGCGCGGCTGCTGGACCTGCCGGTGCGGCCGGTGGCCGGCGGCCCGGCCGGGGTGGACCTGGCCGACCTGCGCGAGCAGGTGCGCCGGGCCCGGGCGGCGGGGCTGCGCCCGCGCGCGTGCTACGTGATGCCGGACTTCGCCAACCCGTCGGGGACGAGCATCGGGCTGGCCGACCGGCGTCGGCTGCTCGACCTGGCCGCCGAGGAGGACCTGCTGCTGCTGGAGGACAACCCGTACGGTCTCTTCCCGGCCGGGGACGCGGGGCGGCTGCCCACGTTGAAGGCGCTGGACTCCGCGCGGCGGGTGGTCTATCTCGGCTCGTTCGCCAAGACGGTGCTGCCCGGCGCCCGCGTGGGCTACGTGGTCGCCGACCAGCGCGTCGCCGGCTCCGACGGCGCGGTGGGCCTGCTCGCCGACCAGCTCGCCAAGATCAAGAGCATGGTCACGGTGAACACCTCGGCGATCGCCCAGGCCGTCGTCGGCGGCGCGCTGCTGGAACACGGGTGCAGCCTGGTGGCGGCCACCGCCCGGGAGCGGGCCGCGTACGGCCGCAACCTGCGCCACCTCGTCGACGGCCTGGCCCGGCGCTTCCCGCCGGACGCGTCGGCGGTGCGGTGGAACGTGCCGGCCGGCGGGTTCTTCGTGGTGGTCACCGTGCCGTTCGCCGTCGACGACGCGCTGCTGCACCGCTCCGCCCGCGAGTACGGGCTGCTCTGGACGCCGATGGCGCACTTCTACGACGACGGCGCCCCGGTCGACGCGCTGCGGCTGTCGGTCAGCGCGGTCACCCCGGAGCAGATCGACCTCGGCCTGGACCGGCTCGCCGCGCTGGTGGCCGACGAACTGGCGGCCCGGTCGCGAGCGCTCCCGGTCAGCCCGGGTGCGGCCCGGTGATCTCGCCGGTGCCGCGCGGGATCAACCGGCTCGCGACCAGGTGACTCCTGGCCGGCCACTGTTCGCCGTCCAGGCGACGGAAGAGCAGTGACGCGGCGACGCGGCCCATCTCGGACGGGTTTTGTGCGACGACCGTGACCGCCGGCTGGAGCAGGTCGGCCAGCGGGAAGTCGTCGAAGCCGACCAGGGCCACGTCGTGCTGGCGACCGAGCTGCTGCAGGGCCCGGATCGCGCCGATGGTGACGAGGTTCTGGGACGTGAAGAGCGCGGTGGGCCGGGACTGCGCGGACAGCAGCCGGCGTACGGCGTCCTCGGCCTCCCGCTCGGTGTGCAGGTCGTGGACGATGAGGGAGGGCGACGGCCGGATGCCGTGATCGCTGAGCGCTTCCTTGAAGCCCTGGAACCGCTGCCGGGCCGTCGGGATGGTCCGCAGGTCGCCCAGGTAGGCGATGTCGCGATGACCGTGCCGGACGAGATGCCGCACGGCGGCGGCGGCACCCTCGTGGTTGTCGGTGAGGACGGCGTCGACGGCCAGCCCGACCGGCGGACGGTCGACGAACACCACGGGGGTGCCGGCGTCGACCTCACCCGCCAGGTAGCTCTGGTTGTCGCTGGCCGGCACGACGACCAGGGCGTCGGCCTGCCGCATCGTGAAGGCCCGGATCAGGTCCCGTTCCCGTGCCGGATCCTCGTCGACGCTCCCGGCGAAGATGAGCACCCCCCGTTCCCGAGCGGCGTCCTCCAGGGCCCGGTGCAGGGCGGCGGAGAACGGGTTGGCCACGTCCTCCAGGATCGCCGCGATCGCGGCGCTGCGGCCACCGGCGCGGCGGAGACTGCTCGCGGTGAAGTTCGGCCGGTAGTCCAGCTGCGCGATCGCCCGCTGCACCGCGGCGGTCTTCGGGGCGGAGACGCCCGCCTCGCCGTTGACGACCCGGGAGACGGTCTTCGGACTCACTCCCGCGAGCAGCGCGACGTCCCGCAGCGTGGGCCGGGCCTTGGCGGCGGTCGACGGGGCGGAGGCGGCGGCGTGCATGAGCGCTCCTACCGGGATGCTGCTGCGGCGGCGGCCGGGGACCGGTGTGACCCGGCCCTCCGACCGCCGATGATCGACACTCAGACTATCGCCACACCGAGCGCAACGGCCGGACCGTGAGCGAGCGCACCAGCACCTCCCCGCCCTCGGCGAACAGACGGGTCTGGTCGCTGGACGGCGCGGGGAAGATCTGGTCCGTGATCGTGGTCTGACCCGCGCCGCCGAAGACCTCGACGGAGGAGCGGTCCACGTAGACCGTCATCCGCACCCGGCTCCCGTCCACCGACAGGGGACCGGAGTGCACGCCGGGGAAGAGCGGACCGACCTCGACGCGGCCGGACCGGGTCCGGTCGACGAAGAGGCGTCGTGCCGCCGCGTCGTACCCGATCACCGTCCGTTCGTCGTCGCCGCCGCGCACGTGCAGACCGAAGCGGTCGGCGTCGCGCAGCTCGAACTCCGCCTCGATCTCCAGCACGGCGCCGTCGGCGGCGGGCGGCAGGTCCCGTACGCCGGGGGCGAGGACGGCGTCGCGCAGGGTGAACGCATCCGCGCCGCGCAGGCTGCGGATCTGCGCCGCCGGCCGCTGGACCAGCCGGACCTCGCCGTCGATGGTGGCCAGCCCGAACTCCCGCGGCAGGGCCATCGCGCCGCGCCAGGGCGAGGTGGGGATGTCGCCGGCGTACTGCCAGTTGTTCATCCACCCGAGCAGGACGCGCTTGCCTCCCGGAACACCGTTGTAGGAGACGGCCGCGTAGTAGTCCTTGCCGTGGTCCACCCAGTCGTAGCGTTCCAGTTCGCTGTGCGCGGGCCGGTCACCGAACATCACGTGGTCGACGAGGATGTGCCCCCAGCCGCCCGAGTTGAAGTCGTTGATCTCCAGGTGGGCCCGCCGGCCGGCAAGGTCGCGCACGTCCCAGGCCACCCAGTCGAGGCGTTCGCTGTCCCTGCCGGTCGCGGTGCGGACCACCTCACCGTCCACG
The DNA here is from genome assembly GCF_051386395.1 of Micromonospora sp. URMC 106. Classification (NCBI taxonomy): domain Bacteria; kingdom Bacillati; phylum Actinomycetota; class Actinomycetes; order Micromonosporales; family Micromonosporaceae; genus Micromonospora; species Micromonospora sp. URMC 106. The sequence goes on along the minus strand of NZ_JBPQTP010000137.1, from coordinate 9,858 downwards.
ACGAGGTTGACGGCGGTCTCCACCGACCGGGGGAGTACCGGTTCGTCGGTCGCGATCAGGTGGTCGACGAGCAGGTGGCCCCAGCCGCCGGTGTTCTCGTCGACGACGCGCAGCTGGGCGCTGCGGCCCCGGTACTCGGTCACGTCCCAGCCGCGCCAGTTCATGAAGCCCGAGAAGTTCCCGGTGGCGGTGCGGACCACCTGCCCGTCGACGAGCAACTCGACCACGGTCGGCGGGGCGTCGCCGCCGGCGTGACCGCCGGCGCCGACGAGGACGCTCAGATGGTTCCGTCCGATGGTGAACGCGGGCGAGGTCAGGGTGCCCGTCGTCGTGTCGGCCTCGAAGAACGTGGTGAGCAGCTTGTCGCCCACGTGTCCCCGCTCCGATCGGGGCGGTCCCGTCACCGGGCTCCGGTCGCGCAGGCCGCCGGTCGCCGTCCAGCCCGCCTGCTCGTACGTCCGGCCGGTGGGAAGTTCGAAGTCGAGCACCGTCTCGGCTCCCGCGGGCACGAACTCGGTGGTCGTGCCGGGCAGGTGCGGGTGCGCGCCGCCGCCGACGAGGAGGTTCACGTAGTCCTGTCCGAGGGTGAACTCGGGGGAGACCATCCGCCCCTTCGGCGCGTCGAAGCCGAGGAAGCTGTTGACCAGCGACCGGCCCCGGAAGCCGCTGACCTGCTGCTGACCGGGCACCGTCCCCGGGTGGGGAGCCGCGCCGAAGGGCCCCGGCCCGAGCTCAGGGTCGTTCTGCACCGTCCAACCGGCGTAGTCGCCCTCGAAGTCGGCGAAGAGCGTCCCGGCGGGCGGTTCCGGGTCGCCGGTCACGACGTTCTCGGCGGTGAAGGTGGTGCCGTCCCAGTCGCCGACGAAGTACTGCGCTCCCGACCCGCCGGCCACCGCCCCCGGGTTCAGGTTGACCACCAGTACCCACTTGGTGCGCTGTGGGTCGCCGTCGACCGGCAGCTCGAACAGGTCCGGCACCTCCCACACGCCGCCGACGGCGTTGGCGGGCCCGAAGTCGCTCAGGTGCTGCCACGACCGGAGGTTGTCGGAGCGGTAGAAGCGCACCTTGTGCTCGGTGGCGAGCACGATCGCCATGACCCAGTAACCGGCGTCGGCGTCCCAGAAGACCTTCGGGTCGCGGAACTCCCGTGAGCCGAGGTCGAGGACCGGGTTGCCCGCGTACTTCGTCCAGGTGCGTCCCCGGTCGGTGCTGTAGGCCAGGGACTGGGCCTGGATGCCGGTCGCCGGGTACGCGCTGGTGTAGACGGCGACCATGGCCGCTGCGCCGGGGCGGCCGAAGCCGGAGGTGTTCCGTTCGTCGACCACGATCGAGCCGGAGAAGATGTGCTCGTCGGCCGACCAGGGGATGGCGACCGGCAGTTCCTCCCAGTGGAACAGGTCGCGGCTTACCGCGTGCCCCCAGGACATGTTGCCCCACCGGGTGCCCTCGGGGTTGTACTGGTAGAAGAGGTGCCATTCGCCCTCGTGCCACACCAGCCCGTTGGGGTCGTTCATCCAGTTCCGCTCGGGACTGAAGTGGATCTGCGGTCGGTACGGCTCGTCCCTGGTGCCGGGCGGCGCCCCGCTGGCGGTGACGCCGGGCAGCGTCGCCACCACGGCCGCGGCGGTGCACGCGGCGAGCCATCGGCGGATCCTCATCCACATCCTCCGTCCATCCGGGACCGTCCTGCCTTCGCCCGTGGTCGGTGCGCGGCATCGACCGGCGGTGCTCGCGGTCGGGCGGACGGCGTCGACAGGTGGAGCGATCCTGCGGCGTCCTGACATCGATGTCAAGAAGAGGGCAGCGACGCGATGCAGGTTCTGGAAAAGGTCTCGTTACGCCATTGACATCCCTGGGTCGCCACTTGGAAACTGCGCTGACATCGTTGTCGTACTCGCTCGCCGGCAGGCCCGGGGAGTCGTCAAGGGAGATGAAATGATCGAGCGCATTGGCCGTCGGCGCGGCGCTCTGCTGCTCGCCGCCGCAGCGGCGGGCAGCATGGTCGTCAGCGGATGCGGCGACACCTCGGGTGACGGCGGCTCGGGAGACGGGGGCAAGGGCGTCGCCGTATCGCTGATCACCAAGAACTCCACCAACCCGTTCTTCGTCACCATGCAGAACGGCGCGAAGAAGGCCGCCGAGGCGGAGGGTGTGAAGCTGACCCTGGCCGCGGGCAAGGAGGACGGCGACGAGGCCGGCCAGGTGCAGGCCATCGAGGACGCCATCGCCCGCGGGGACGACGGCATTCTGATCACGCCGAACGGCCCCGGCGTCAACCCGGCCATCAAGAAGGCCCGGGACGCCGGGCTCTACGTGATCGCGCTGGACACCCCGCCCGACCCGGCCGACACCGTCGACATCACGTTCGCCACGGACAACTTCAAGGCCGGCGAGCTGGTCGGCCGGTGGACCGCGAGCCAGCTCGGCGGCAAGCCGGCGACCATCGCGATGCTGGACCTGTTCAACGACAAGGTCGTCTCCGTCGACTACAACCGGGACCAGGGCTTCCTGACCGGCATGGGCATCGACACCGCCGACCGGAAGAAGAACGGCGACGAGGCGAAGACCGGCAGCTACTCCGGCGGCACCTACACCATCGTCTGCAACGAGCCGACCAACGGCGCCGAGGACGGCGGACGCACGGCGATGGAGAACTGCCTGACCCGCAACCCGGACATCAACGTGGTCTACACGATCAACGAGCCGGCCGCGGTCGGCGCGCACAAGGCGCTGCAGGCGGCGGGCCGGACCCGGGGCGTCCTGGTGGTCTCCATCGACGGCGGCTGCGACGGCGTACGGCAGGTCAAGGACGGCGTCATCGGCGCCACCTCCCAGCAGTACCCGCTGAAGATGGCCGAGATGGGCGTGCAGGCGATCAAGAAGATCGCGAACGACGGGGAGAAGCCGAAGGTCTCCGAGGGACTCGACTTCTTCGACACCGGCGTCACCCTGGTCACCGACAAGGCGGCGACCGGGGTCGAGAGCATCACCAGCACCGACGCCGCCCAGCGCTGCTGGGGCTGAGCCACCACCGCCACGGCCGGGGCACCGGGGGAGCCTTCCCCAGGAGCCCCTGCCGGGCAGGTCGTCCGCCACCGCCGACAACGGCAGGAGTACGCCGTGAGCACCACGACACGACCCACCACCGCCGCGCAGCAGTTCGCCCTGCGCCGGCACTCACCGCTGCAACGCGTTCAGCACCTGCTGCACGCGTACCCCGCGATCAGCCCGTTCCTCGTGCTGGTCGTCTCGTTCGTCGTCTTCTCCACCCTCAACCCGCGCTTCGCCTCGCCCAACTCCCTGTCGCTCGTCCTGCAGCAGGTGGCGGTCATCGGCGCGCTCGCCGTCGGCCAGACGCTGATCATCCTGACCGCGGGCATCGACCTGTCGGTCGGCGCGATCGTCATCCTGGCCATGATGCTCTCCGCCAAGCTGGCCGAGGGCCAGGGGCTTCCCGGCGCCCTCGCCGTCCTCCTCGCCATCGCGGTCGGCGCGGCGGCGGGAGCGCTCAACGGCGCGCTCGTGACCCGCCTGAAGCTGCCACCCTTCATCGTCACGCTGGGTACGCTCAGCGTCTTCACCGCCATCGGCCTGCTCTACTCCGGCGGCCAGAGCGTGCAGGCCACCGATCTTCCCCCGCTGCTCAGCTGGACCGGGGAGTCCTTCCCGGTGGGGCCGTTCCGGATCACCGCGGGTGTCGTCGCGGTGGTGATCCTCTACCTCGTGGTGGGCTACGCCCTGGCCAAGACGGCCTGGGGCCGGCACGTCTACGCGGTGGGCGACGACAAGGAGGCGTCGCGACTCGCCGGCATCCGGGTCGACCGGGTCCTGCTGAGCGTGTACGTCGTCGCCGGCGCGATCTACGGCCTCACCGCCTGGATCCTCATCGGACGGGCGGGCGCGGCCAGCCCGAACGCCATCACCGACGCGAACCTGGAGAGCATCACCGCCGTGGTCATCGGTGGCACCAGCCTCTTCGGCGGCCGCGGCGCCGTGCTCGGCACCCTGCTCGGCGCGTTGATCGTCGGCTTCTTCCGCAGCGGCCTGTCGCTGGCCGGAGTCGACGACCAGTACCGCGTCCTCGCCGTGGGCCTGCTGGTGATCCTCGCCGTGGCCGTCGACCAGTGGATCAGGAAGGTGCGGGCATGACCGCCACCACGCACACCCCCAGCGGCCGGACCGGCACGGACGACACCCAGCGGCGCGTACCGGTGCTGTCGGCCCGCGGCCTGGTGAAGACGTTCGGCAAGGTCGTCGGTCTCGACGGGGTGGACCTCGACCTCTATCCCGGCGAGGTGCTGGCCGTCATCGGGGACAACGGCGCGGGCAAGTCCACGCTGATCAAGTGCCTGACCGGCGCGCTCACCCCGGACGCCGGGGAACTGTTCGTCGAGGGGAAGCCGACCCAGTTCAGGCGCCCCCAGGACGCCCGGGACGCCGGCATCGAGACCGTCTACCAGACCCTCGCCGTCGCACCGGCGCTGGACATCGCGACCAACCTCTTCCTCGGCCGGGAGAAGCGCCGGCGTGGTCCGCTCGGCTCGATCTTCCGGATGCTCGACCAGAAGGGCATGCGGCGCGAGGCCGCCCAGGCCCTCGCCGACCTCGGCATCGGCACCCTGCAGAACGTGGCGCAGGCGGTCGAGACCCTCTCCGGCGGGCAGCGCCAGGCGGTCTCGGTGGCCCGCGCCGCGGCCTTCGGCAGCAAGGTGATCGTGCTCGACGAGCCGACCGCCGCCCTCGGCGTCAAGGAGTCGAACCAAGTGCTCCGGATGATCGAGGAGGTCCGGTCGCGGGGACTGCCGGTCATCCTCATCAGCCACAACATGCCGCACGTGTTCGAGGTCGCCGACCGTATCCACATCCAGCGACTGGGCCGCTGCGCCGGCGTGGTGACGCCGACGTCGCACACGATGCCGGAGGCGGTGGCGATCATGACCGGTGCGACCACCCTCGAGGAGACCCCGGGCCGGACGGCGGCCTGAGGGCCGCTCCGCACGTCGCCGGGGCTCGACGCGGCCTCGGGAAAGGAAGACTGTGATCACCGTTGTCGGCGAGACCCTGGTGGACCTGATCGAGGATCCACCGGGGGAGGTCGTCGCCCACCCAGGGGGCAGTCCGGCGAACGTCGCCGTGGCCCTCGCCCGCCTCGGCCTGCCCACCACCCTGCTGACCCAGCTCGGCGACGACGCACACGGGCGGATGCTCCGCGCCCACCTGGCCGGCAGCGGCGTGCGGCTGGACCCCGGCTCGGTGCCCGACCTGCCGAGCACCAGCGTGGCCCGGACCAGGGTGGACGCGGACGGCCAGGCCGGGTACGACTTCCACATCGCGTGGCGGTCCTTCCCGGGCGGCTCGCTGACCGGCACGGGCGTCCACGCCGACTGTCTGCACACCGGGTCGCTCGGCGCGATCCTGCCGCCGGGCGCCGACGACGTGCGGGCGCTGGTGCGCGCCCGGCGGGCCACCACGATGATCAGCTACGACCCGAACTGCCGGCCGTCACTGATGGGGGACCGGACGACGGCCCGGAGGCGGGTCGAAGACCTGGTGGCGGTCAGCGACATCGTCAAGGTCAGCCACGAGGACCTGGCCTGGCTCCATCCGGGGCGCGGGCACGAGCAGGTCGGCCGGGAGTGGCTCGACCTCGGCGTAAGCCTGGTGGTGGTGACCCGGGGCGCCGGCGGGGCGTGGGGGGCCACCCGACGCGGTGCGGTGCAGGTGGACGCCCGGCCGGTGGAGGTGGTGGACACGGTCGGGGCCGGTGACGCGTTCACGGCTGGATTGCTGGCCGCACTGAGCGACCTCGGCCTGCTCGGCGCGACGCGGCGCGCGGCGCTCGCCGCGGCCGACCGGGACGACGTCGCCGCCGTGCTCCGCCACGCCGTCCACGTCGCCGCCTGGACCTGCCGGCGGCGCGGGGCGAACCCACCCACCCGGGCCGAGTTGTCCGCCGAGGAACGAGCCGTCGGGCCGCCCCTGGCCGGCTGAGGTTGCGGGGGCTGGAGGGCTCGGGGCCGTTGCACGAGCGCTGGGCGGAGCGCGTCCACCGGCCGCGGCACCCGGCCCGGCGTCGTGACGTTGACACACCGCGTTCACCGCACGGCAAAGCGCGACGGCCCGTGTTCCGCCGTCCTTCGTGGACACCCATAATGGACGCCATGGTCGCCTGGGAGTACGCGTTGCTGGTCCGCCGCTATCAGGGGCAGGGCCGCAATTTCCATGTCAGCTTCATCTGGTACGGCCCGGACGGGTCGCGCCGGGACATCACCGCGTACGGCGACACCGCGATCGCACACCTCAACCGGGCCGGCCGGGAGGGCTGGGAGCTGGTCTCCGCCGCCGAGGACGTGAACAACGTGCAGGGCAGCACGGAGGTGCACCGCTACCACCTGAAGCGGCCCATCGCCTGATCTCGCGCCCCGCGCGGGCCCCGCCGGACCGCCTGCCGTTCACCCGTCGGTGTTGTTAGCGTTGCCCTCCGGCCGCCGCCGACCGACCGCCCACCCCGGGCACCGGCGCGCCGCGGCGGAAGGAGGAGCGGTGGCGCAGCCGGCAGCCGGGCCACCCCGGCACGTCGTCGGGGTCGACTTCGGCACCCTCTCCGGCCGGGCGGTCGTGGTGGACGTCGCCGACGGTGCCGTGCGCGGCGAGGCCGTCCACGCGTACCGGCACGGGGTGCTCACCGAGCGGCTGCCCGACGGGACGCCGCTGCCGCCGGACTGGGCGTTGCAGCACCCGGACGACCACCGCGAGGTGCTCCGGGTCGCGGTGCCGGCCGCGCTGCGCGCCGCCGGGGTGCGCCCCGAGGACGTGCTCGGCATCGGCGTCGACGCCACCTCCTGCACGATGCTGCCCACCCGCGCCGACGGCACCCCGCTCTGCGAGCTGCCCGAGCTGGCCGGTCGGCCGCACGCGTACCCGAAGCTGTGGAAGCACCACGCGGCCCACCGGCAGGCCGCCCGGATCAACGACGTCGCCGCCGCGCGCGGCGAGACCTGGCTGCCCCGCTACGGCGGCCGGGTCTCCGCCGAGTGGCAGCTCGCCAAGGCGCTGGAGGTGCTGGAGGACGACCCGGAGATCTTCGATCGGGCGGAGCGCTTCATCGAGACCACGGACTGGCTGGTCTGGCAGCTCTGCGGGCGCGAGATCCGCAACGTCTCCGCCGCCGGCTACAAGGGGCTGCGGCAGGACGGGCGGTACCCGTCGGCGGAGTTCCTGCGCGCCCTGCACCCCCGCCTCGACGGGCTGCTGCCCCGGATCGACGGCCCGCTCGCGCCGCTGGGCGCCCGCGCCGGTGGGCTGACCGCCGAGGCGGCCCGGTGGACCGGGCTGCCGGTGGGGACCGCCGTCGCGGTCGGATCCATCGACGCGCACGTCACCGCGGCGGCGGCCCGCTCGGTCGAGCCGGGTCGGATGCTCGCCGTGCTCGGCACCTCCACCTGCCTGATCATGAACGCGACCGCGTACCACGAGGTGCCCGGGGTGTGCGGCGTGGTCGACGGGGGCGTCACCACGGGGGCCTGGGGTTACGAGGCGGGGCAGAGCGGCGTCGGCGACATCTTCGCCTGGTACGTCCGCAACGCCCTGCCGGCCGGCTACGCCGACGAGGCGCGCCGCCGCGGGCTGACCCCGTACGAGCTGCTGGACGCCCTCGCCGCCGAGCAGCCGGTGGGCGGGCACGGGCTGCTGGCCCTGGACTGGCACAGCGGCAACCGGTCGGTGCTGATGGACCACGAGCTGAGCGGGGTGCTGGTCGGGTTGACCCTGGCCACCCGGCCGGAGGAGATCTGGCGGGCGCTGCTGGAGGCGACCGCCTTCGGCGCCCGGACCGTCGTCGACGCGTTCACCGCCGCCGGGGTGGCCGTCGACGAGCTCACCGTGGCCGGCGGGTTGACCCGCAACCGGCTGCTGCTGCGGATCTACGCCGACGTGGTCGGCCGGCCGCTGCACGTCGTGGACTCCGCCCACCCGGCGGCGCTGGGCGCGGCGATCCACGCGGCGGTCGCCGCCGGGGCGTACCCGGACGTGCCGGCCGCCTCGGCGGCGATGGGCGCCGGCCACCGCGAGACCTGGCACCCCGACCCGGCCCGGGCGGCCGCCTACGACGACCTGTACGCCGAGTACCGCGCGCTGCACGACCACTTCGGCCGGGGCGGCACCGACGTCCTGCACCGCCTGCGCGCCCTGCGCCACCGCCGGGCGCGGTGACGGCGACGCCCCCGCGCGGCGGGGCCGGCGGGGGCGTCGTGGTGGAGCGGTCAGCCGAGGTCGACGGCCGGGTAGAGCGGGAAGCCGGTCAGCAGGTCGCTGGCCTGCTTGCTGACCCGGTCGGCGACGGTCGGGTCGAGGACGTACTTGGCCTTCGACGGGGTGCCGTCCGGGTTCGCGCCCGGCCGGGTCTGGCTGAGCACGGTGTGGATCAGCTCCGCGGTCTCGTCCATCTGCGCCGGGCCCAGCCCCCGCGTGGTCAGCGCCGGGGTGCCGATGCGGATGCCGGAGGTGTACCAGGCGCCGTTCGGGTCCTGCGGGACCGAGTTGCGGTTGGTGACGATGCCCGAGTCGAGCAGCGCCTGCTCGGCCTGCCGGCCGGTCAGCCCGTAGCCGGTGACGTCGATGAGCACCAGGTGGTTGTCGGTGCCGCCGGTGACCAGCTTGCCGCCCCGCCGCAGCAGCCCCTCGGCGAGGGCCTGGGCGTTGGCGACGATGCGCTGCGCGTAGTCGGCGAAGTCGGGACGGCGGGCCTCGGCCAGGGCGACGGCCTTGGCGGCCATCACGTGCGGCAGCGGGCCGCCGAGCACCATCGGGCAGCCCCGGTCGACCTGGTCGGCCAGCTCCGGCTGGCAGAGCACCATGCCGCCGCGCGGGCCGCGCAGCGACTTGTGCGTGGTGGTGGTGACGATGTGCGCGTGCGGCACCGGGTCGAAGTCGCCGGTGAAGACCTTGCCGGCGACCAGGCCGGCGAAGTGCGCCATGTCGACCATGAAGGTGGCGCCGACCGAGTCGGCGATCTCCCGCATGATCCGGAAGTTGACCTTCCGCGGGTACGCCGAGTAGCCGGCCACCAGGATCAGCGGCTTGAACTCGCGCGCGGCCTCGGCGACCTTGTCGTAGTCGACCAGGCCGGTGGCGGGGTCGGTGCCGTAGCTGCGCTGGTCGAACATCTTGCCGGAGATGTTCGGCCGGAACCCGTGGGTGAGGTGGCCGCCGGCGTCCAGCGACATGCCGAGCATCCGCTGGTTGCCCAGCTCCCGGCGCAGCGCGAACCAGTCCGCCTCGGTGAGGTCGTTGACCTGCCGCACCTGGGCCTTCTTCAGCGCCGGGGACTCCACCCGGTCGGCCAGGATCGCCCAGAACGCCACCAGGTTGGCGTCGATGCCGGAGTGCGGCTGCACGTACGCGTGGGCCGCGCCGAACAGCTCCCGGGCGTGCTCGGCGGCGAGCGCCTCGACCGTGTCGACGTTCTGGCAGCCGGCGTAGAAGCGGCGGCCGACGGTGCCCTCGGCGTACTTGTCGCTGAACCAGTTGCCCATGGCCAGCAGGGTGGCCGGGGAGGCGTAGTTCTCGCTGGCGATGAGCTTGAGTGACTCGCGCTGGTCGGCGAGCTCGGCGCCGATGGCGTCGGCCACCCGCGGCTCGACGGCGCGGATCACCTCGAGGGCGCTGCGGAAGGCGGTGGATTCGGCGTTCGGCGACGGCATGCGACCTCCAGTGACGTGCGGAAGGCCCAGGCGCTCGGCATGCGTCCTCATGACGGGACCGCTTCCCGATGGTTCTCCATCCCCACGCGCCAGTCACGGCCCGGGCCGATCCTACCGGGTCGGCCCCGTCCACCCCCGGCCCACCTCACCGCCCGGC